>CAYRNA010000066.1:0-7806 GCA_964425555.1 uncultured Spirochaetales bacterium | reverse complement strand
AAAACAGCTTTAAACTCTAGGACTTGACTCCTCTCATAACAGCCATATCGTCCTTGAATCGAACAATGATAGAGTCATTTTCAGCATTCAAGGATTCAACTTTGTGTGTCTCTTCCAATATGCTAGGAAACGATTTTTTAAGATTACTTTGATGCTCATAAACACTCTCAAGTAAAACAGAAATCTCCTCATAGCTCGTATCAAACTCTAAAAGCTCGCGGTTTAGGCTACCCGTACTACTAGAAACCTTGCTCAAGGACTGTACTAGCAGAGTCACCGCATCCGTAATCTGCGAAGACGCTTCGCTCATTTCTCTAAAACTCATCAGCATTTGCTTCAAAGATTCAACCGTTTCCCTCAAGTCAGCATATATCACATTAAACGAAGTTTCACTTTGTTCATTCAAATCGACCGTTTTCTCTATCTCTACTTTATTGGCAATAAGGTTGTGTCGCATCTCATCACTTCTATCGTTGGACTCTGTCGCCAAGGATCTGACCTCAGAAGCAACAATGGCAAAGCCTTTGCCCATATCCCCTGCATGTGCCGCCTCAATAGAAGCGTTAATAGCCAATAAATTTGTTCGCTGAGCAATGTTAGTAATAGAATCTGTACTCTCTATCACTTCGTCAAAATGATCTCGCATCCTAGAAATCTGACTGCTCACCTGCACTATTTTCTCTTTGGAACTCTCACTTTCTACCAAGATATTTTCGAGCAATTTAATCCTTTCCTCAGAAGTTTTCATGTGCATATCCAAGGTTCTCGCCATCTCTTCTATAGCACTAGAAGTCTCTTCTGTAGCGCTCGTCAAAGTGCCTATCTGCTCTTGACTCTCTTTGTTCAGAATAGCCACAGACGATATTCTTCCCTTCGCCGCTTTGACCATATCAAAAAAGGTATTCAGGCTACTATCGTTTTCCTTGACTATGCCATCGACATCACGAACAGAATCCAGAGTGCTAGTCGTAGACGAACTTAATTTTGCCCCTACTTCGCTAAAATCACCCTGATACTGTTCGAGCAAATTATCTAACTTGCCAATAAGCTTGAGATTTTCCTCTTTGTTGAGATCCGCATCTAACAACAGGCTATCGATTAAACCTAAAATCAAACTAGACAAGACACCAGCAAAAAATATAAAAGAACAAGCAATCACAAAGTCTGTTGTCATAATGCCTGTGTGAGCCTTCAGACTAATGGTATAAACAATAGCCACAGCAGCGGCTGATAACACGGTAAAATATATTATATGTTTTCTCTTAGTCGAAATTAATACCACCAAACAGAAAGTCGTAACAATCGATCCAATAAAGATAAATACCTGATGATCATTGGGTGGCAATACAAACTGAGGAACACACAGCAAGCTCAACATGAGTGCAAGACCAACAAAAATACTCAGCTCATGGCGATGCAGACGTAGTAATACATAGGTAACAAGAGGATGCAGCAAACTCGCTATCACCATAATAAAACCACTGTAAAATAAAGACCCCTGTATAATGTACAACACCGCAAAAGGTATGGTTGACAACGAATAAAATATGGCCGCATAAAATGCAAGTCCCACCTTTTTTTGAACGCTGAGAGTCTCGTCACTATATCTTGCTACCAAGTCTTTTCCCAGATTTTTTATCATATACAGTTTCCTTCTCATATCTATTTATAGCATCACATGTAAATCAGCGCTGTCATTAACACCGTATTTGTTTAAACTGGAAACAAACAGACAAGCGTATATAGTAGCAAAATGGAATCCCTTTACAATGTATTTATTTGGGAATGTATTGAAATGACTATAAAATCATTGGAAAAGGTAACTTGCTCTTGGCTGATAAGATGTTTATAATAGCATAGTGAAAACGAGAGTTAAAATGGGGCTTGCATCAGGGCTTAAAAAGAGAAAATGAAGAAGAATTGGACAGCCTAAAACCGATGTATAAGTGTTAATTAATCAAAGGCGAAGTAGATGATAAACTCCGCATGAACGATGGTCTTGCAGAGCTTATTTATAGACGATATAGGATTCGAACCTACGACCTACAGATTAGGAATCTATTGCTCTATCCACCTGAGCTAATCGTCCATTTTAATTTATACTAACAATAATCTTTTTCACGCTTTTTTCAAGGTGCATCTTCTATTTTTATTCTTTTCAACATATTGCAGCGACAAAGGATAATTGACTTCAACATGACAACAAAAGACACAAGCGAACACCCTGTTTATTGGCAAGATGCCATACTATATCTCAAAGAAAAAGACCCTGTGCTGGGTTCTCTCATTGCACAATACGAAGATGAGCCAGCGTTGCAACGACGAAGTACGCCTTTTGTCGCCCTTGCGCGCTCCATCGTGGGTCAGCAAATTTCTGTGGGCGCCGCTAGCTCTATTTGGCGACGCTTAGAGGGACTTTCTGACATGCGTGAACACAATTTTGTCACGCTCGATGACGAAGTACTGAGATCGGCGGGACTTTCACGCTCTAAAGTACTTTACCTGAAAAACATAGCGCATTTTTTAGTGGATAAAGAAGACGATTATTGGCATAAAAACAACAAAGACGACGTGAGATCAGCCTTGTTGTCAGTCAAGGGCATTGGTGAGTGGACCTATCAGATGTTCGCCATCTTCTACCTTTTGGAAGCCGACATTTTCCCGCTCAAGGACATTGCGATATTGCGTGTCATGGGTGAACTCTACGGCCTAAACCCCAAGACCAAGACGGGGCTACTGAAAGTGGGACGACTGTCACGCAAATGGCGACCTTATAACACGGTTGCGGTGTGGTATTTGTGGCGTCACTTGGACGGTATCCCTGTCAATTATTAGCTGTGCCAATCTGCCTGCCTAACAATGAGGAGTCGTTATTCTGCGTCTGATTCTTTGCTCTTAATATTGATAATATCTTCTTTGAGCTGAGTGATGATACTCTCATTTTTGACATTAATCTGTTCGACTTTGTGCGTCTCTTCTAATATGCTGGGAAAGGATTTTTTGAGATGGGTTTGATGATCGTAGACACTGTCCAACAACACCGTAATCTCTTCATAGCTCGTATCAAAACTCACAAGCTCTTCGCTCAGAGAACGATTACTTGCCGAAGCCTTCGCCAAAGATTGCACCAAGGACGTCACCGCACTGGTAATCTGCAGTGAAACTTCGCTCATCTCTTTAAAGCTGACGAGCATCTGTTTCAGCGAATCGACCGTACCTTTGAGTTCACTATATATATCATTAAATGAGCTCTCACTTTCTTGATTCAGATCAACAGTCTTCTCCATCTGATCTTTGCTATCGATAAGAATGCGTCTGATATCGCCGCTTTTCTGATCTGATTCAATCGCTAAGGCCCTCACTTCTGCGGCAACAATGGCAAAACCTTTGCCCATATCTCCAGCGTGTGCGGCTTCTATAGAGGCATTGATCGCCAGTAAATTCGTTCTATTGGCAATGTTAGCGATAGAATCGGTGCTGTCTATCACGGCATCAAAATGCTCTCTCATCGCAGTAACTTGCTCACTCACCAGCTCTATCTTTTCTTTTGAATCGAGACTGCTGACCAAGAGATTCTCTAGCAAGGCTATCCTCTCTTGCGAAGTCGCCATATGCGTGTTCAAGCTACTCGCCATCTCTTCTATCGCACTAGAAGTTTGCTCCGTGGCGCTCGTCAAATGCGAAATTTCTTCTTCGTTGACCTTGTTCAGATCTCCCACCAAATTGATCTGTCCCTTGGAAGATTTGATCAGGTCTAAAAAAGTATTTAATCTCTCGTCTGTTTGCTTGACGATAACATCGACATCATTGACAGAGTTCATTGTATTTGCCGTTGACGTAGTCAATTCTGCGCCCACCACACTAAAGTCGTCTTGATACTTTTCCAACAGGGTATCAAGCTTGCCAATCAGCTCCATATTATTGCGTCTGTTCTTCTCGGCTGCCACCAATAAATTATCTATCAGAGTCAAAACAAGCATGGACATTCCACAGCAAAGAAATAACATAGCAAAGGCTGAACTAAAATTAATGATTTCAATGACAACGCCCGCATTGGTGGCCGTATAATACACAAAAAGTACACCCGTCGCCGACAACAAAGTATAGTAAACAAGTTGCCTTTTTTGTGTCGCAACCAAAACCACCATAGAAAATGCCGCCGCAAGCACCGTTGTCAGCACAAACACCTGATAATTTGTTGGCTCGAGTATAAACGCTGGCATGCTTGTCAAAACAACAATAAAAGTCATGCTCACATAGAGCGCAAATGTGTGACGCCTATACCTCAGCAAAGCATAGACAAGAAAAGGAAAAAGAATGCTGCCGCCCATCATGACAAAGGTGCTAGTAACCATGATGGTATTAAAAAGATACAGCAAAGCAAAAGGTATATTAAGGAAGGTATAGAGTGCAGAACACATAAATACCAGTCCTACCTTTCTTTGAATAAGGAGACTCTTGTCGCTATAGCTTTCTAATAATCGTTGCTTTAAAAATGTAATCATTTGTTTCCCATTCCATGATTATAAAATATAATAACATAAATTCTAGTATGCGCTTCAATTTTTATGACTATTGAAAGAGCCTTGAAAATTGCAGTCTATTCGCCAATCATATTCTCAGAATTGCCTTTGAGATCGATAACATCTTGTGTGAGTTGAGATATAATGCTATCATTTTTGACGTTGATTTCTTTTACTTTGTGCGTTTCTTCTAAGATGTTGGGGAAGGAGTTTTTGAGGTCGTTTTGATTGCTGTGCACCTTGTCTAACAAGTTGGTTATTTTCTCGTAATTATGATCAAAGCTCACCAGCTCGTCACTGAGAGATCGTGTGCTACTCGAAGCTTTTGCCAAAGATTGTACAAGCAAGGTTACCGCCTCTGTAATTTGCTGCGAAGCCTGATTCATCTCTTGAAAGCTCATCAGCATTTGCCTCAAGGACTCTATGGTTTCCTTGAGTTCGTTGTATATTTCGTTAAATGAAGCCTCGCTATCTTGATTGAGAACAGCAGTTTTTTCAATTTGCTCTTTGTTTAAAATAAGGTCGTGCTTTATTCTTTCACTCTTTTCGTCTGATTCTGTGGCGAGCGCTCGTACTTCTGAAGCCACAATAGCGAATCCTTTGCCTTTTTCGCCAGCATGCGCAGCTTCTATCGAGGCATTAATCGCCAATAAATTGGTGCGTTTGGCAATATTTGTGATAGAGCTTGCACTTTCTATCACTTCGTCAAAATGATCTCGCATAAGAATAATTTGAGAACCGACCTGCTCTATTTTTTTCTTTGAATCTTGACTTTGATTGATAACTTTTTCTAATAAGACAATCCTACTTTTTGAAGTATTCATATGCATATCTAGAGTTCGAGCCATTTCTTCTATGGCACTAGAAGTCTCTTCCGTAGCGCTGGATAATTGCATGATTTGCTCTTCATTTGTTTTATTGAGATCGCCCACCAGCTGAATCTGATCTTTAGATGAGATCACGAGATCGACAAAAGATCGCAATCCCTGATCTGTTTTATCGACAATGTCACTGACATTAGTCACAGAGCTTAAAGTACTGCTTGTCGAAGTCGTCAGTTCTGCTCCCACCAAAGAAAAATCATCCTGATATTTTTCTAATAATGCGTCTAATTTACTAATGAGGTTCATGTTCTCTATTCTATTTTCAGACGCATTGAGCAGTAATTTATCGATTAAATCGACAATGAGTGTACTCAAAAACAAGCCAATAAACAAAAGTGAATACGCTACCATAAAATTGAGTAAAGGCACGATTTCACCCGTAGCAAGAACACGAGAATAAACAAATGCGACAGAGGCTGCTCCCAAAGCACTATAGTAAACGAGCTGTTTTTTTTCTGTCGTAATTAATATGACTATGCAAAATGCAGTAATAATTGCGAGCAAGAGTATGTAGATATCATAACTTGTAGGCGGTATCACAAATCGCGGCAAAGCGATAAGAACAACCATCATCGTTGCGCTCACAAAAATACTCTGGGCATGCTTTTTATTGATCAACAAGCCATACATAATAAAGGGGAAGATCGCAGCAATTGCCAAGCCAACAAAAGCGCTTGTAAACATCAGACCTTGAAAGAAATAGAGCACATAAAAAGGACAGAGAAGCAAAGAAAAAATGACAGACGTTTTGAATGCAAGCCCCACTTTTTTTTGAACCATGAGACTTTCGTCACTATAGATTTTCATTAAACGTTGTTCTAGAGATTTTAGCATTTATTCATATCCTGATTTGTACGGTGTAAATTAATATTTCCATTACACTACTCTACGGAATATAAGAGCGTACTTATAATATAGAAAAAATGTATTCAGATGCAAATTTTCAATCTCATTTATCATAGTTATTTTTTTATATTATAATATTTTCACCAATTAAGTGAAAATGTACTTATAATTTCTATTTATTGAACTGACAAACACTGACACATCAATGATTGAATTAAGATGATTAATTGCTATTTACATTATGTATATAAAATACAATAATATATAGATGTTCAAACACGCCATAAAATAGGAATAACAATGCCCCAAGAAATACTCAGCGATGTGCAAAATTCATATGAACACGTAATCAAACTTTTAGATAATAAGTCGCAAGAAATACGCATGGACACAGTATCCGCTTTGACTGAACTCGCAACTCATGATAGTAATTATAGCGCAATGATATGCACAACTTTATGCGATAAGCTGCGTAGTTATAGCAAAGAAACAGAGTTGAATATCAGTGCGCTTGAAATACAAGAAATGTTGACAGCCATTAGCACAATAAGCTCAGCCTACCCTGACTTAATGGTAGACTTGTCTGCCACCGATTTGCAAAATGCTGATTTGAGCGATGTTTGCTTGCAAGGCATTGTATTGACTGGCGCCAATTTACGGGGTACGTATTTCATCAATACTGATTTGCGTGGCGCTCAGCTTGATGGCACAGACCTGAGTGACACAGATTTGAGCGAAGCAAACTTGACTGGATTAGACTTGAGCAAGACTCATTTAAATGGAGCTAACCTGAATCGTGCTCATTTAAATGAAGCCAATTTACAGGGAACAAATTTGACTGGTGTCAACTTTTGTAATGCCCAGTTAAAAAATACCAACTTTAGTGGAACTCGCTTGAGTGACGCTAATTTAAGCGAAACAAATTTGAGTGGAACCAACTTGAGTAATGCTCGCTTAAGGGGCGCTGACCTGCGAAGAACGAACTTACAGAATGCAAACTTGAGTGGTAGCGACCTGCGTGATGCCGAATTGAGCGAAACTCGTTTTAATTGGGCAAACTTTAGTGGCGCTAATCTCAAAGACGCCAATTTTAGCGACGCCAACCTCAAAGATCTCAATTTTAGCGGAGCCAATTTTAGTGAAACGAAGCTGAATCGCGCTAATTTCACTGGGGCTAATTTCAAAAGAACAGACTTTAGTAACGCTGATTTTAGTGAGGCTCTCTTAAAAGGAGTTAATTTGAGCGAGGCCCAACTGCAAAATACTAACTTCAATGAGGCGGACTTGCGAGGCGTAAAATTGAGTAAGGCACGCTTGAATCATGCGAATTTACGCAATGCTCAACTGGACGGCGCCAATTTGAGTTATGCATCTTTGATGAATGCTGATTTTCGAGGAGCTAGCTTACAGCACGGCACAACCAAACTCGTAGACGCCATTCTCAGCGGAGCGAAGTTTCTCATAGAAGACAAAAAAACTCTTGCCCTCGTCTACCATGACATTGATTGGTCTCTAGTGCGATGGTACAAAAAAATCAACGATAGTGACCCCAT
>CAYRNA010000065.1:0-7888 GCA_964425555.1 uncultured Spirochaetales bacterium | reverse complement strand
TGCACCGACAGAAGATAAACGACCGAGCTTTATACACAGGCTCAAACAGTTCTTCGCCAAAGCGAAATCCTCGTAAGTAGCCTGCCTACCTCATAGTCTTTTGCCCGCTGTAAACGTCCTTCCCTTATGTTGAGCATTGTACTGAATATAGGCAGACATGCAGGGATGAAGTAAGATTGACATTTACAAAAATTATTGGTGCAGTGGTAATAAAACCTTCATTGATCTAGGAATGGTATTGCATTTTTTTAAAAAAAGACTTGTGAAACGGTTCATTCTGTGTTATGATTAGATTAAATAAGGAGACAGTAATAATGAAAATTAGTCAAAAAAAACAGCTTCAATTACAGGTAATGGTACTACCCGGCATCATTTTTCTCGTGATATTTGCCTACTTCCCTATGTATGGTATTCTTATTGCTTTTCAGCGTTATACCGTTCTAGATACGTTTAATACGGCAGTTTGGGTTGGCTTTGAAAATTTCAAAATAGCCTTTAATGACCCTTTTTTTTGGACAGCTGTTTACAATACACTTGTCATCAGCATGATGAAATTACTTTTTGGTTTTTTAGCTCCTATTATTCTTGCCATTATGATATTTGAGGCTCCAAAAGGTATCTTTCGTAAAACGGTTCAAAGCATCTCTTACTTACCTCATTTCCTTTCGTGGATTATTCTCGGAGGGATGCTCATTCAGTGGCTTTCAGTCGAGGGTTTGATCAACAATCTTCTCATGCTAACAGGAGTGACCGAGCGACCGGTGGAATTTCTGATAACTCCCAATCTATACTGGTGGATCGCTGTATTCTCAGATATCTGGAAGGGTGCTGGGTGGGGAACGATCCTTTATTTGGCTACCATGTCGGGAGTCGATCCTAATCTTTTTGAGGCGGCACGGATTGATGGAGCCGGAAAGATGCGTCAGATCTGGCATATTACTCTACCATCGATCAGTCATATTATCACGCTGATGTTGGTTCTTAGTGTTAGCGGACTTTTGGGGTCAAATTTTGATCAAACGATGGTTTTACAAAATAGCCTTAACGTTCCCAAAAGCGAAGTCATTAATACCTATGTCTATAAGATAGGTATTGCTCAAGGAGATTTTTCTTACGGTACAACCGTAGGTCTCGGAATCTCGATAGTCTCCTTGATTTTGTTGACAATTACACACCAAGCGACAAAAAGATTCAACGAACAGACAATTTTTTAATAGGGGGGGGATGATTTATGAAAGTGGGAATTCTCAAAAAAACGAGTCCAATTTTGACCAATAGTAAAGAAAACAGACTCTTCAACATTGTTAATGTGACACTGCTTGCTCTCTTTACTATTCTCATTGTTTTTCCTATTTGGAATATTGTTGCCCTTTCATTTAATGATGCTCAGGATAGCGTTCGAGGAGGTATTTATTTTTGGCCCAGAAAATTTTCACTGGAGAGTTATCGATTAGTTTTTGCAAGTGATGATATTTTGCAGGCAGCTCTGATTTCTGTTAGCAAGACCGCTATCGGTATTGTTACTCATGTTGCGTTTACCGCCTGTGTTGCCTATGGACTGAGTAAAAAAGGACTTTTTGCCAGAGGGCTCTACATAAAAATGGGTATATTTACCATGTTTTTCAGCGGGGGTATTGTTCCTGTTTTTCTTCTGATAAGAGGTCTGGGGCTTTACAACAATTTCTGGGTTTACATAATCCCTGTTCTTTTTAGTTTTTATGATATGATCATTTTTATGAATTTTTTTAGAGCTATCCCCGCTAGTTTAGAAGAATCTGCTGAAATTGACGGTGCTGACGTGTGGCAGTGTTTCGTTCGGATTATCTTGCCTCTTTCGACTCCTGTTTTGGCAACAATTGCCCTTTTTAACGGAGTGAGTCAGTGGAATGACTATATGACGGCTCGTTTTTACATTAACGATGAATCCCTATTCCCCCTTCAGATGAAAATATATGAGATTATCGTTCAGTCACGAATGAGTGAAATTCGAGACACAGCTGCTTCCGTGGTTCTTCCGACGACTCCACAGTCGATTCAGCTTGCAACAATTGTTGTCGCAACGGTTCCTATTGTTCTCATTTACCCCTTTTTGCAGAGATATTTTATTTCAGGGATGACTTTGGGAGCTGTTAAGGGATAAAGTGGGAGAAAAAAGATAAGAAGGGAAAAAAATAATAAAGATTTTAGTCATTAATTTATCAGAGTAAAAACACGGGAGGTGTTTATGAACAAATTTAAAAAAAAAATTCTCCTTAGATTGGAGAAAATCACGGTTTTTAGCCTACTCATTTCGACCTTAATAGTAGGATGTGGTGGCGAAGGAGCAAGTGCAAAATCGGGAGACTCCGCTTTGCCCGATCCAAGTTATACAGTGGATCCCAATACACCCGCTTGGCAGTTGGATAAACGAGAAGACACAACCTTGTCGTGGTACATCAATGCAGATTGGTGGGATACTGACTACGGAAATGATGTTATCACACGACAACTGATAAAAGATCTCCATCTCACAATTGAGTTTTCTAAGGGTGATAATACAAAACTCAACACTCTTTTTGCCTCAGGGGAGATACCTGATATTATCACAACATTTGACTCGGCGTCGGAACTGGTTCGCAGTGCCGACAGGTGGGCTTACTCTCTCAACGATCTCGCAGATAAATACGATCCCTATTTCTACAAGGTTATAGCCCAGCAGTCCTTTGACTGGTTTCAGCTTGACAACGGAAAGACCTACTCGTATCCAAGCTACTCAAATGACAATGCGGCTTATGAGAGTGGATTTCTTGTTGGAATAGACGCTTTTATTGTTAGAGAAGATATCTATAATGCGTTGGGAAGACCGTCTATGAGTACTCCCGAAGAATTTATTGATGTCTTGGTGCAAGTACACGAACAGTATCCCGACTTATTACCATTTGGCTTTCGTAGCTTTGCTGGAGGAGGAACAGGTTCGTTAGGCGTTATTTTCCAAAATCACTTAGGTGTGCCTATTGAAACCACTGATGGAAAATGGAATGACCGTAATCTTGATAGTGATTATCTTGAATGGATACGAACCTTTAATCACGCGTATAATCAGGGACTTATCAGCTCAGATACAATATCTGATGATAATATCAGTTTTGAGGGGAAGGTCTCTGATGGTCGGTATTTTTCCATGTTTACCTCGGGAATACCCCAATTAAGTAGCTCGCTCAGAAAAAATTATTCGCTAGATCCGGCGAGGAAATATATTGCCATAGATGGTCCTAAAGGTGCATCGGGGCGTGAACCCACACTGAATCAAACGGGAATTTCGGGTTGGACTCAGACTACGGTCAGCAATACGGTTAAAGACCCAGCTAAGGCTATAGAGCTCTTTACCTATCTCCTTAGCAAGACCGGTCAGACCTTAACTACTTATGGTGTTGAGGGAGAAACCTATTTTGTCAACGACGAGGGACGATTTGATTTGTTGCCTGAAATAACACAACTGAAGGTCGACAACCCCGATAAGTACAAAAAGGAAATACGTTTGGGTGATTTTTGGATGTTTGGCAACGATCTTTTCAAGTTTGAAGTAGGTGATAATTCAACTAATGAGAATAATGATCCCGAGAGGAAAGATATTGTGTCATGGACGCGGGGAAAACTCAAGCCTCAGTTCCTGATAGAGAGGATTAGTCCGGAACCGGGTACAGCGGAAGCCAGAAATCTGGTCAATATCAACAAAACATGGGATACAACACTTGCTGAAATGATTTTAGCTGATAATGATGCAACATTCGACGCTAAGTTAGATGATTACAAAGCCTTTTTAGAGGAGAATAATTTTGATGCTATCACAGCTATTCATGAAGAAAAGATGGATGCCAACCGCCAGAGATTAGGACTCTAGATGGATACTGCGGATTAGCCTTATGAATCCGCGGTACAACAGAGGTAATCTGATGTGGTTTCAGATATAAGAATAACGACTAAATACAAGCGAAAGAGAGTTAAAATGATACGATTAATCCAAACATCACAAGAAGGACACCTTGAAAAAGAACTGAAACCAACTACTTCAATTCAAAATTCTGAGGTAAAAATAACGCTTGATAACACGGTGAAGTATCAAGAATTTATTGGATTTGGGGGTGCATTTACGGAATCTACAGGCTATTCTCTGTCATTTCTAGATGCAAAAAAACAAGACGAGGTTTACAATGCCTACTTTGGTTCAGAGGGCCTGGGATATACTTTTTGTCGGACGCATATCAATAGCTGTGATTTTTCCTTGGGAAACTACGCTTATGTTGATGATAAGAACGACAAGGAATTGAAAACATTTAATATCGCTCGTGACAGACTCTATCTTATTCCCATGATAAAGCGGGCGCAAAAAATACTTGAAGCACAAGGACACAGTTTAAAACTATTTGCCAGTCCTTGGAGTCCTCCAGCTTTTATGAAGACAAATAACCTGATGAATTTTGGGGGGAAACTTCGTCCTGAATACCGCCAGATGTGGGCTGACTACTTTGTGCGTTATATCAAAGAGTATCAGAAAGAAGGTATCAATATTTGGGGACTGACAGTTCAAAATGAACCAGAGGCCTTGCAAACATGGGATTCCTGTCTTTATAGCGGAACAGAAGAACGAGATTTTATCCGAGATTATTTAGGTCCAGCTCTTGAAAAAGAATCTTTGGAGAGTCGTATTATCCTCTACGATCACAACCGAGATAATGTCTACGACAGGGGGACAATTGCCTATAGCGATCCCAAGGCGTCATCGTATATCTGGGGCGCGGGTATTCACATTTATATGAGTGAAGAATTTGAGAATACAACCCTTCTTCACAATGATTTCCCCGATAAACATATTGTCTTTACTGAGGGGTGTTGCGAAGGATTTAAAGGAGACCCCAAAGGGTCGTGGGAAAATGGCGAGACCTATGCTTACCACATCATTGGCGATCTCAACAATTATGTTGAAGCGTGGTGTGATTGGAATCTTGTCCTTGATGAGAGAGGTGGACCTAATCATGTCGAAAATTACTGCTCGGCTCCTATCATTGCGCACACAAAACATAACAAGGTTATCTACCAGAATACCTATGATTATATTGGGCATTTTTCTCGCTACATTAAACCCGGAGCAACACGCATAGGCCATAGCATTTCGGAGAATACCGATATTCAGATCACCACATGGCAAACAGGCAAACAAACTGTTGTCGTTTTACTGAATCGCACAGATTGCGCGAAATCTTATTCTCTTGCTATAAATGATAATGATGCTGTTAATCATGAACTACCACCCCATTCGATACAAACGGTTTTGATTGATGAGTGAAAATAAAGTTAACAGGCAAATTACAATACGGGAGGTGGCCAAGGAAGCAGGTTGTTCTATTGGAACGGTATCAAAGGTGATCAACAATTTATCCGGAGTCAAACCTGAAATGAAACAGAAGGTTTGGGACGCAATAGAAGATCTAAACTACACTCCCAACTTCAATGCTAGGTTATTAAAGCAGAAGAAAACGAAAAATATTGGGTTGTTCTTGCCTGCCATACACGGTCCGTATTTTCATCGGTTAAGTGAGGTCATCTATCAAGAATGCAGAAAAGAAGGTTACTCTCTTGAGATTTTTGTTTCAGATTTGTATCCAAGCGAGCTATTAGCTCTCAATATTTTGATGTCTCCTATTGAGGGGGCGATTATAATGCACGAGGGCATTACGGACAAAGCTGTTGAGACTCTCTCTCGGAAGAAAATGCCGATTGTGTTCCTCGACAGAGAGATTGCCGAGAGTTGTATATCGAGTGTTATAATCGACAACAGAGAGGGAATGAGGATGATCTTTGACCATGTGTTCGCCAACGGTCACAGAGATATTGCCTACCTCCAGGGGCATGACAATTATGACAACAAGTGTCGATTAGAAGAGTTTCTAAACGGTGTAGAACGCGAAAATTTGGTCTGGGATGAGAATCTATTGCTTAACGGATATTTTGAAACACCAGCGGCTTACTATGCCGTTAGAGAATTCCTCAATAAAAATGAGCGTGCTAAAAAGGGGGAGGTTCCCGATGCGTTTGTATGTGCCAATGATGCGATGGCTCGTGGGTGCATTAAAGCCTTGGAAGATACAGGTATTTGTGTACCTGATGATGTGAGTGTCACGGGCTTTGATGGAGATGAGATATCCGATTATTTTCAACCGGAACTCACAACGGTTAAAAATCCTATTTTAACGTTGGGACGAGCGACCGTTAAAGAACTTTTTAGCCTTATGACAGAGATGAAAACAGGAGAAATAATCCAACTTAATATGAGTTTACGAGTTAGAGAATCAGTTCGAACCAGAAAAAAAGATTAATATGAATTTAAAGAGATGGATTTTACCCATGAGTGTCAGTTTAGGATTGAGCGGGTGTCACAATACCGCAACGAATAATTTCAAGTCAGCTTCATTTTATCTCACAAGCGGAGATAGAGTTCATCTTTTAGAAGAAATCGCTCTTCCGATGAGGAATGATCTTGAATCAGATGAAATACATAGGGCAATATTTTTAAAGCCCAAGAAAACATTACAGAAGATGAAAGGATTTGGCTACACTCTAACAGGAGGCAGTGCAAGGCTGTTGAGTGCAATGTCTTCCGAGATGAGAAAAACGCTAATAAAGGAGCTTTTCTCCACGGATGAAAATGGGATTGGAATCAGTTATCTTAGATTGAGCATCGGTTCATCTGATCTTGATCCTGAAACGTTCTCCTACAACGATCTACCTCTCTCTCAAACCGATATAGATCAAAGCAATTTTGATCTGGGAATAGACAGGGAATATTTGATCCCTATTTTGCTAGAGATTCTTAGCATCAATCCCTCTATGACTTTCATGGGCTCACCTTGGTCAGCTCCAGTTTGGATGAAAGACAGAGGAAGTACGGTGGGGGGGAGTCTCAAAAAAGAATATTACGACTCGTATGCCCTCTATTTTGTGAGATACATCCAACAGATGGCAGAGCAAGGCATTGTTATTGATTCCGTTACAGTTCAAAATGAACCATTACACGATGGTAATAACCCCAGTATGTATATGACGGCAGAAGAGCAAAATATCTTCGTTCAAAAACATCTGGGTCCAGCATTTTCAGAGGCCGGAATAAATACAAAAATTATTATCTATGATCACAATGCTGACAGAATCGATTATCCACTGACCTTATACAATGACAAAAAAACGAACTTATTTGTAGCAGGAGCTGCTTTTCATCTCTATGGAGGTTCTATTGAGGCTCTTTCGGAAGTCCATGAACAGTTTCCGGACAAGAGCCTTTATTTCACAGAGCAGTGGGTGGGGGGACCGGGCAATTTTTCGGCAGATTTGATGTGGCAGGCTCAAAATATTCTAATCGGGGCGTCAAATAATTGGGCCGAGGTGATTTTGGAGTGGAATCTCGCCAGCGATCCGAAGTTTCATCCTCACACTGTAGGCGGGTGTACAAGGTGTTTGGGGGCCATTACTATTGCCCCTGAAGCTTCACCTTCAGATCTAGTGAAAAGAAATGTGGCGTATTACCTTATTGCCCACGCTTCTAAATTTGTTCCTCCTGGGTCTTTTCGGATCGAATCGAAAGAGCTCGATGAGAATCTAACAGACATCTATCACACCGCCTTCTTGCGACCTGATGATAGCATTGTTGTTATTATATTAAACAATTCTATACGGTCTGAGACGATCTCGGTTCAAGAAGGACGACAAAGCATTTTGGTAACGCTTCCAGCGAGATCGTTGGGGACGCTTGTATTGGAAACAAAATAATAGTAATGAAGCTCGTTATCAAAGGGGTAAATCACCGCCTTCTTTACCAGAAGTTCAGCCGCCAACATCCCCGTCAACATGGAACTCT
>CAYRNA010000064.1:0-7944 GCA_964425555.1 uncultured Spirochaetales bacterium | reverse complement strand
CGAGAGTCGCTTTTTGAGGCGTCAGAGAACCGTAAAAATCTTCAGATTTATTATTAAAGGCAAGATCTCCCGATATTTTCCCCGCACGATAATTCATGTTCATCGCACCAATGTTTTTATCCCAGAGGAGATTTAATTGCGACAAAGAGAGGGATTGAGGCGAGGCATTGAGTTTGAAATTTAATGCCCTGTTCTCATTTTGTTTATCAGAAAAGTTGAAATCATTGACGTTGAAATCCCACCTGTTTTTTTCACTGCGAAATAGACCTTGCGAGGCAAGGACATAGTTTTTTGTATAGTGTAAAGGCGTTGCGTTGGACTGTGTATAGAGGTTCTTAAGCGTGAAAGCATCAAAAGAAAAACGGTAGGTCGCTCTAAATTTTTCTGGATTTGTTTTTAATTTGTTATAAAAGAGATTTCCTACAATCGCTTGCTTTTCTAGTGATCGTGCATCGTTGATATTAAGTGAATAATTTCCTGTTATCTTGTCAGCAAAACTCTCAAACGAGGCATTGAAATCTATAGCGATATTGTTGCTGGTTTGAAAGGCTGTAGGCATGAAAACAAAAAGTCTCGTATCTCTGGGTTGTAGCGTCATATTAATGATATTCTGCTGACCAATTTTTTCTTGTGGTAGGGTCAAGGTGAGCTTGCCACCAGGAAAGAGGTTTTGCCAATTATAGTTACCCTTATAAAACAATTTATAATCAGAGTAAAGCACTTCTAGAGTATCAATTTGCGTTATCTTTTCATCCCCTTGGGAGTGTAAAGTCAAATCTCTGTTTTCGTTGAGATTGTTGACTCCATCTACTATGAGCTTGACATCGTATTTTGCCGTCCTTGCATCAACGTCATAATCAAGGGCAATGTCTGTGATCAACTGTGATTTCATTATGTCCAGCATAGCTTTGTCCAGTTTGCCCTGATTCATAAATACGCTCAGTGGCGTGGGCTGAGGCGACACTTTTAGCATGACAGCGCTATCTTCGTAGCTGAGTGTTATCCACGGATCAGCGAGGTTCTCATCAAGGGCAAGGAACAAGCTGTTTTGCTGTATCTTTCCCCATAAAAAAACATCTTTGAACGGCGTATCGACGATATTGAGTTGAGAGGATTTAAAGGAAAATTGGAGGGCATTTTTGAGTTCATCGAGCTGTTTTAACCAACTTCCTTCAATCTCAATTTTACCACTGACTACGTTTTGCTTGTTGGAGTCTAGCATTTGATATTGAAAAGTGCTATAAAAAAGATTGTCATTTTGCTTTTTTTTGGTCAGCAAAGCTCCCTCTGAAATTTGAATAAGACCAGAATCTGTTTGATAATTAAAACTGAGATCACGTATAATAATATTATCTATTTGAACGGGTTGAGATCGTATCTGTTCTAGTGCGTTGTGTATTTTTTCACTTGGTAAAAGGGGATCCACTTGTTTGACATTGCTATCCAGATTTTGCGGCGACGATACTTGTTGACGGGACTCCTTTTTGAGTACAAATTGACCTCCCTTAAGGTAAAGGCGAGTCAAGGATATCTTGCGGTTGGGTACACTGGAAACAAGGTCACGCAAGCGATAATTAATCTGTAAGTCATCCAGCGTCAATTGCCACGCATTTTCTTGATTATAGTCTATCGTAATATTTTTGAGACTGATAGAATTGATAAGGCTGGGAGCAAATTCTTCATACGAAATTTGATAGCCCGTATTGCGTGCAAAGTCCCTGAGATAAACTTGCTTTTTGGCGATAATTTTTTCAGTTAATTTCGTCGAAGTAAAAAGACTGGCTAAACTGATAAGGGTCAACAATAGTATAAACAAAAACCATTCTAAGAGAGGTATTTTATGTCTGACTTTATTGGAAAACAATTTTGAGAGGAACCTCTTCTATTTGTCGCACTTGATTATTAGGGTGAAATTGTATCTCTCTAAGCTTATTTTCTAAGTAGATATCAATGGTGACGCTTCCACTACCAGGCGGAGCGAGAGCGACACGAGTAACACGGCCATTGCTCAATACAAATAAAATGACATCAACCTGATTAATATACATATAGTCGACATCCTGTCCGCTCAAATCGAGTTCTGGCTGCACCATAATCTGATAACCGTCCACTCCTATAGAATAATCGACTTCTTTTTCGGGGCTAGGCTTGGCGTCGGGATGAGGATTCTCATCAATCTGATAAAAGTTGGCATCAGTAAAATCGAGTTTTTTCACCAAAGCAATTTTCTTGCGAGCGTCAATGTCTTGCAAGCTTTCGTCAAGAATTGCATCGAAATTATCGACATTGGGTTCAGTCGTGATCGGAGGAAGCACAGCAACAGGCTGAATCACAGCGGTGTTTTCAGCTTGTGGTTTTACTGGTTCTGTTATCGTCACGGCATCTTGTTTGACGTCGGATGTTGTCGGCTTTACTGCTACGACGGGTACTTCTTTTGGCGAAGGGGGAGCTTGCGGCTTGGGCTGCTCAGCTGGAATTTCTTCTTGGGGCGGACTCTCTTTGATTTCTTCAACCACCGCAGGAACATTGTCTTTTTCAGAATCGAGCGAAGGACTTTCTTGTTGAGAAAATACTTTGACATCTATGGGGATAATCTCGATTTTTGCTTGAGAACCCAGATCTATGGGTACTTCAGGAAAATAGACGAGGTAAGCGCTTAGGCCCCCAATGAGAACACTGTGCAAAACAAGAGACACAAAGAAATTTACTAATGAAGAATTGGATTTGTTCATTTAATTGCTGGAAGATTGTTCTATACCTAGGCCAAAGTTTGAGATCTCGTTTCTTTTCAACGTATTAATAATATAAATAATTGTGTCATAAGAACTAGTTTTATCAGCTACTATGGTTGCAGATATAATGGTAGGAGAAGATGCAATCAGTTCTGCCAAGTCAGAATCCAGCGTGTCTAGACTGCTAGGAATAGCATTGAGATAGAGATTTCCAGTCTCGTCAAAAGTGATGGTGAGCGATTCGTGTTGCAAACTTTCGCCCGTGTCTGCTTCGGGCAAGGTCACATCAAATACGTTGAACTGCTCAAAGCTGGTATTGAGGACAAAGAACAAGGTCAACAAAAAAATAACATCAATAAAAGGGGTCAAGAGCAAGGTCGTGTCTTTCTTTTTGACCTTTACATCAAATATTGTATTTTCAAATTTCATTGGTTTTTCTTTCTAAGCTTTGTTCTTTTTGTGATAAAAGTTCGTAGCCGACGCGTGACATATGATCCAAATGCTTTTGGCTGTGATCGATAAAATAGTGGTAAGAGGCAATGGCTGGTATGGCAACAACGAGTCCAACAGCCGTGGTGATGAGTGCCTGCGAGATACCGCCTGACAAAAGTTGTGGGTCGACGGCGTTTGACATGCGCATGACATTAAACGTCTTGATCATACCTGTGACTGTGCCGAGCAAGCCAATGAGAGTGACGATATTGCCTATGGCGGGCAACAAATCCAAAGACTTTTCCATGCGGTGAATTTCTTCGCCTATATAACCTTGCAAGCGAGAACGATAAGAATTGACAGGGGATTTTCGGTAATATTTCAAGCCCGTATAAGCCACTCTTGCAACAGGATTTTTTTGTTCATTCACTTCTGTCATAAGCGGAGCCATATTTCTATCTCTAATACCTTGCAGCAATTCTGTGATGTCCAGTTGCGGATTATCTCTGTTGCGAAAAAAGTAAATGCTACGTCCAACGATGATAGAGAGCGATATAATGGACAAAATCCCTATGGGAATGATAAAAATAAGATTGTCTAATAATATTTGTTTCATGAAAACTCCTAAGATACAGTTTTATTTATTATCGTGTTCTTAGAAAAATAACTTAGGGTTTGCTCCATTCTAAGTTATTTTTAGATTGCAATCTTTATATTATGATATAGGAATGCGATTTCACAAAGACAGAAGTATTTGATTTTTATCAGAAAATATACAAAAAAACAAAGTGTAGGCACTGCAAAAAGTCGAAGATTTTCTGTTTGAACTATTCTGGTTGAATAGAGTGCAAAAGCCGAAAGTGGGAATTGAACCCACGACCTACTCATTACGAATGAGTTGCTCTACCCCTGAGCTATTTCGGCGTATAGTAATTATTATATCCCTTTTCGTTCTTTTTTTGCACCCCCATTGTAAAAAAGAGTGTTTACTGTTCGTTTATACTTTCTCTGAAAGTTTAATTTTGGTGCTGAGGTAGAGAAAAGGAGTATCCAATAAAGAGCATAAGGCTTTGAGTAAATAGGTGCTCAAGGCGATTTCCCAAACAATATCAAGGCTATAAACCCCATAAAATGCAATGAACACAAAAATGAGCGTATCGAAAAGTTGACTGAGCAATGTACTTGCGTTATTGCGCAACCACAACCACTTCATACTGGGCAATTTCTTGCGCCAAAAATGATAGGCGTAGATGTCGTGTACCTGCGAAATAAGAAAAGCTATAAGGCTTGCGATTAAGATTCTTGGAGCGAGATTAAATAACGTTTGCATGGCTGCATTGGCATAATCGTCTTCGTGGGGAATGAAGGCCAGCGTTAAACGAGAATATATCAAGAAAAAGATGAGGGCGCTAAAACCGAAGATGGTGGCACGCAAAGCTTTTTTCTTGCTGTAATGTTCTGAAATGATGTCTGTTGCCAGATAAAGGGATGCGTAAAGGACATTGCCCAAAGTTGCTATCATGCCAAATATTTCTATGGTTTTGTTCACCTGTAGGTTTGCCATAATCGTGGCAAAAACTATCCACAGATAGAGTCCGTTGAGCCCTAAAAAACGATAAAGGATGAGTACTAGAACAAAACTAATGATAAGACTCAGAAACCATAAACCAATATTGAACATTGAGCACTCCTTTTCTCAAAACATTTTTAGCATAAAAAAAGACGGAACATAAACGTTCCGTCTTTTTCGGAGGCGACGGGGCTCGAACCCGCGATCTCCGGCGTGACAGGCCAGCGCGATAACCAACTTCGCTACGCCTCCATTATAACGCAATAAAATGTCATCTTGTAACATCAGTAAGAAGATGACATGTATTACAGATAACAATCATAAATAGAATGATTAAAAAAACAAGATGTTTGTCTTTTTTTAAAATATTTTTTAGAAAAAATGAAGAAACACAATGTTTTTAAAGCCTTAGGCGAGCCATTGAGACTCTAATTCTGTGAGTTCTTGCTGTGAAACTTCGAGAGAATAGACGCCTGTTGCATCTTGTTGCGCTTGCAATCCTCGTAAGAAAAGATAAAAACATCCCCCTATTTTTTCATAAGCTTGCGCTGCAGACATTGTTTGTTTCAAAAAGAGATAGAGAACAAAATAATAGATTTTTGCCTGTTCGACGTAGCCATTTTCGTGCATTATGGCGGTCATTGTAGGCATATCATAAGAGAGGTCAGTTTTTTCGGCGTCATTAATAATATTGGTTTTCCAATCCACAATGTAATATTTATTGTCGTATTCAAAAATAAGGTCGATGAATCCCAGAAAATAACCTTTTTGCAGATTGCTGAGAATTTTATTTGTGAAGGGTATTTCTGCGGCAGGAAGCACATCAAATAAAAATTTGAGTTCATGGCGACGCTGCGACCAACTGAGTTTGTCTAGGCTGATTTTTTTGTCATGACTGAGAGGTAAATAAGCGCTGAGGGTGTGACTGAACAGGCTGTGTAAATTTTTGCTGTGGGTATTATACCATGCTTGCGAATAATATTTACTGGCAATATTGCGCATGATATTTTCATTTTTTGCTGATGAAATACTGTTTTCTTCGTCGAAATTTTCATAATCAATTTCTTCTAAAACCTCGTGTATCATAGAGCCAAAAGTGGGGCCTGCGGGAAGAACGCTGAGGGTGTCAGCTTTACTCTGATTTGTAATGGATGTTGTGTTTTCTTTTGCGTGCGTTTCTTTGAGAGTGTCAAAAGATAAGGCGCTGTGTTTTTGTTGGTGAGCTTTGTTGTGCAAGGATGAAAAGCTGTAACGTGCGGGTATCGTTTCTAAAAAATGCTGTGAAGAAAGAGGGTAGGAGGGAGGTTTAACGAGGGGGGATTTCTGCACAGAATAATAAGCAATTTCTTCGCTCGACGTTTCTTCGCTCCATTGGAATTCTGGCTTTTCTTGGGCGAGTTTCTTTAAACCTGCGAGAACTTCGTTGTTCAGTTCTAGTATTTTTTCCTTGGAAGATGCGCCACGATAATCTAAATAATTGATGACATTATTTGCAGAATCTTCTAGTCCGAACATCAGCATGTAGAGGGCTTGCAGTGAGGATATGCCATATCCCTTGCCAGGTTGACTGATATTGTGGACGGGTAAATAAAGCTTGTTTTTTGCCCGTGTGAGAGCGACATAGAACACGCGTTTTTTTTCTTCCCACGCTAGACGTTCGGCTTGTTTTTCGCTCAGCTCATTGGGGATGAATTCGAGGGTGAGCGTCTGCTCATTTTGTATGCTTTGGTAGTAGGAATAATAGTCACCCATGGGCTTGGGAGGACTGAGGCTGGGCATCAAAAATACGACGGGGAATTCTAGGCCCTTACTTTTGTGCATGGTGATGATTTTGACGGCATTTTGATCTTTGTCTAGGCGTAAATCGGTAGCGTTGTCATCGGATGCGGATGTTTGAGGAGGCTGTAATATTTGCAGTAATTGTTTGCTGGAAAGAGAATGTTGGTCGAATTGTACTTGTAGATATTCCAGCAATTGCAAAAAATCAACATAGAGTCTTTCGCCTTGGGGCTGTTGCAAGAGGGTTTCGCTGATGGTTTGCGGTGTTTCAGTCAAAATTTGATAGGCTATCTTTAATAAGCGTTCTAAGAATGTAAAAACCTGATAGATATTTTGATTGTCTTGTAGGGATTTTGTTGCGGCAATGATTTGCTCTGTGAGTTCACGACAGCGCGGTGAGGCAAACAGCTCTTTGACGTGACGAAATTGAAAGCCCAACAAAGGACTCAATAGCAGTTTTTTGAGTTGCCATTTGTCGTGTGGTTTTTCGAGACAACGCAAATAAAATGCGATATAAGTCACGACTTCGCTGTCTAATATATGACTGTCGCCAAAATTGACGGCGGGTATACCACAAGTATTTAAGGCACGGGACATGGCCTTGGCTTGGGCATTTTTGTCTACTAAAATAGCGATGTCTTTTGGCTGTAAATTTTCTGCTGACGTCGTATTTTCTCGTGTCATTTGCAGTTGATATCGGTTGTTTTCATCAAGGAGAAAATGTATTTTTTCGACAATGACCTGTTCGTATTGCTCCGTGAAAGCGGCGCTTGTCTGTGCGTTGATAAAAAGAAAATGTACGCCTGCTTGGTTTTCGTTTCCAGCCACCAGAGTGGGAACGTTGTCGTGATTGCTTTCCACCTTGGTATAGTTGATGGGGAATAAGTCGTTGGCGAGAAACATTTTTGAGGCAATAAAATTGTAAGCGTCGACAACGCTTTGTTCTGATCTGTAGCATGTTGCGAGTGAAAATTGTTCATCACTGCGTTTGATGGCTCTGTGATAGACGGCGGGATCGGAGCCTCGAAAACGGTAGATTGACTGTTTGGGGTCGCCGATTAAAATAAGATTTCTGTTGTTGCCTTGGACAAAAATGGACTCGAAAATTTCCCATTGCATCAGGTCTGTGTCTTGGAATTCATCGATGATGGCAAGGTGAAATTGTCGGCGGATAGCATGGAGAAAAGACTCTTGAGCCTGATTGTCGATGAGATTGCGTACTCGCAAGACAGATTCATCGTGGGTGATCTGATTATTTTTGCGGTTTAATTCATAAAATAAAGGCAAGGCATCTTCCACTATCCAATTAAAATACATCCATGCGTTGGCATAATGTTTGAGTTGATCATAGATTTGATCTTTGACGAGCGCATTCCCATCGGGACAAATACGAGAGGCGATTTCGTGTAGTTTTTCCAAGGGTTGGGCGAG
>CAYRNA010000063.1:0-7969 GCA_964425555.1 uncultured Spirochaetales bacterium | reverse complement strand
GGGCGACAATAGTTCCATAGACTTGATATTCTAATATTTGATTGAGATCTTCTTTGCTTATTTTTTCTTGTTCTTCTGTTTGCTGCGCCATCATAGGTAACAGAAAAAGATTTAAGCTTAGGATTAATAATACTTTTTTCATATGCTCTTCCTCTCAATATTTCCCATAGCAATTTTGATAGAACAATTATTTGTCTTTAACGCATGTTTTCGCATAAGGAGCATAACGTATTGTAAGGAGAAATCGCATTGTCGCAAATATCGTGGAAATTTATTGCTGTGCAATCATTTTATTTGAGGATGTGATTTGATCTTACTGTATAGATTTTTATACAATGTAGAAATAAAGAGAGTGCTTTATCGTGAAAATTACCAAGAAGATTTAGTGAGGAATTGGCACACAGAAGGGAGTTTTTCGACAGGATAAACCCACGCCAATTCGGCTTGACCGTGTTCTCCTTTTATGCAAATGATTTCTCTGGTATAACTGATTGCAGCATCGTAAAGAAATCCTTCTAGTTCATCCAAAATGGGCATGACTGTTTCTAGGTTCTTGAGCTCAAAAAGTTCGCCCTCTATAAGATTCCAGTCACCCTCAGGCTTTTTAAAAGAAAATTCGTTTATAGCAGAGAACCTTTGCAAGTCTTCCTGTAAAATTCCGCTCGCTTTGCCCAAAGAAGGGGGGATTTCTATGGCAGGGCAGTCGTATTGTGGTAAATGATACAATTTCGCCCAACAGTAGGCTTTGCTGCTAGTAACTAAGTGAGGTTGAGCTAGAGAGTGGTTACGTCTGCCTACTTTCAAGGTTCCGTAAACAAAAAATTTATGCGCACTGGCAAAGGGCATTAATGCAAGCTCCCAGAGGCGATAGCAATTTCATCGTCTTGAGTTTTAATACACGTTTCTATCGCCAGCTCAATTCCTCGTGTTAACGTTTCCAGAGAAAAACCGGGCTTATCAGCTTTATTGACCACTTGTTCTAACAGGAAGGGGATGTGGATAAATCCTGCACGAGTACTCAGTTTTTGTTGCTTGATATGGTGTAAAACTCCGTACATAAGGTGATTGCAAACAAAGGTTCCAGCCGTATTTGATACGCTAGATGGTATGCCTGCTTTCTGAAGTGTGTGAGCGATAGATTTAATCGGTAGGGTAGAAAAATAGGCATTTTCACCATAGTCGGCAATTTTTTTTCCTAGAGGTTGATTGCCGTCATTGTCGGCTATTCTTGCATCGTCTAGGTTGATGGCAACTCTTTCTGGAGTAATGCCAAAGCGACCGCCCGCTTGGCCAATGCAAATGACTATTTCGGGCTTTTCTTTTTCTATGGAGGCAAGCACTTTGTCTATAGACTTGTTGAAGATGGTGGGGACTTCCAGTTTCAGTATTGTTGCATTTGCAATAGTGGAGGGAAGTTTTTTGACCGCTTCAAAGGCTGGATTTATGCTTTCTTCACCAAAGGGGTCAAAGCCCGTTACTAATATTTTCATTGAGATTTCCTTTGTTTAAAAAGCGAGTTGATACATAACGAAAACGTGCAAAATCCACAGAACACTGGCGACCAAAGCTTGTTTTTTGATTACGCCAAATTGCTTGTCTTTTATCTCCAATATCGCCGTGGGGACAATGTTGAAATTGGCAGCCATGGGTGTGAGCAAGGTTCCGCAATATCCTGCCGTTAATCCCAAGGCTCCGACAACGACGGGATTAGCGCCTTGTTCAATGAGAAAGGGCAGACCAATTCCAGCCGTAATGACAGCAAAAGCGGCAAAGCCATTTCCCATAATGATGGTAAATACGAGCATGCCTAAACAGTAAAATAGAACACCGATAAAGTGATTGTTCTCGGGGATGATTCTGCCCGTGTAATTGGCGATGACCTCACCTACACCAGCGACGGTGAAGACTGCACCCAAGGCTGCTAAAAGTTGGGGAAGAATACTCATGGGGCCCATCAGTTGCAGGAGTCGACCGCCTTCTTCCAAAGAATCTTGCACAGGAGCTTTGACAAAGACAAGGGCAAGGATCAAAGCCACGACAGAAGCCAAGCCTAGAGCCACGAGAGACCCCAAAGGTTTTGTGAGTGGTAGGAATGAAAAAAATACCGTTCCTAGAGCAATGGACGCCGCAGGAATAAATATTTTATTGCCCAGTTTATTGGCAGAGTCCATTTTTTCTTTTGCCGTCGCTTTCTCTTTGGTGGACGAATCGACTAATTTAAAGGTAGTGAGTACTCCGAAAATTAAGAGCAGATAGCCTACAAAAGTAGTATTGAGGGTAAAGTCATTTTTAAGGTAAACGCCAAATTTTGCAAAGATAAAAATAAAACCGACAATAAGCCAAAATAAGCTCGTCGTCCAGCGATTTGGCTTCGTTTTGTCTTTCGCAATATGAAAGGATACCATAATGATAATGAGGCCTATGAGCGTATATAAAATTTCTGTGAATAAGGTTTTCATCATTTAGTCCTTTTTATTTTTGTTGAATTCTTTGTCGAGAAAAAAACATTGTACGCCACCAGCAATACAAGCTAAACCGCCCATAATGGCAGAATATTTAGCGATATCGATAACATCAACGGGGTAGCCGAGACTTTCTAAGGTACCAGCAATAAGGAGTACGCCTCCCGCCGCTGGAAAAAGGTTTTGGCCGAAGAAATTGCCAAAATTTTCCATGGCCGCCGCTGTGCCTTTTAAGTCTTCATTTTCTTTATCGTTGAGTTTGTGATTGTCTCTTTCGGCGGCACCTTTACTCATGGGTAAAACTAACGGGCGAACAAATTTGGCGTGTCCTCCTATGCGGAGACCAAAGCCTGCGAGCGCGACACGGAAGACGAGATAAAATGCGAGTAGACGCCCTGCGGTAAGGGTTTTCATTTTACTGACAAGAATGAAGGCTCTCTCTTTTAAGCCGTATTTTTCTAAAATACCTATGACAGGCAGAGTGAGAACGAATATCGTCATATAACGATTTGTCACAAAGGCCGTTCCTAGGACATTCATAATTTCATTAAAGCTTAAGCCAGCAACCAAACCCGTGGCGATACCAGCAATTAAAACGACCCCTATTGTGTTGAGGCGGATTGCAAATCCAATAACAATAATGACAACACCAATTAATTTTAACCACTCCATAAATACCTCCAAGAAGTTATAAGATCAAGAAAACGATAAATATTATAATCGTTCACCTTATTTTATTGCTACTCTGTAAAATGTCAAGTTTGTTTGAAGCCTCGTTACAAGGAATGCCTTTGGGTGTTAGTCATGTCTGGGGAAATAAAATAGCCTTGCTTGCACTTACATTTTAAGGAAAAAATGCAGAAACAAACAAGGCTATTTTGACATGCTTTGTTGTAAGAAAGACTAGAGTGTTTTCGTTACAATTTGAGCAATGCGGTCGTGAGGAATTGAAAAAAGAATGGCTGCAGGATCAGAGGCAACGGCGACAACAGACGCTGGAACCTGATCGGGGTTAATCTTGTGACGCTTAAATTCTTGAGGACATCCTGTCGTCTCTTGAAATTTACGTAGCAGTGCAACACTTTTTTCAATCAACTCTTTTTTGCCATCACTATCGACTTTCTTTACCTTGAGAGCACGAGCTAAGCGATTGGCATTTTTATAGTAAAAAATATCACTCAGGGACTCTAGTAAAATAGGAAGTAGTACCGCACAAGCCTCACCATGAGGGATATTGTGCAATGCTCCTAAAGCGTGGGCGCAGTTGTGAACGGGCGTGGCATTGAGGGAGTTGAGCATGGCAGAACATCCCAAATTACTCGCTTGCAAAAGAGCTTGCCGAGAGTCCAAATTGCCAGGGTCTTCACAGACAATGGGCAGATGCTTCAACACGAGATGAGCGGTATAAAACGCCTGCGAATCGGAAAGAGCATGATGTGAGGGTGAACAGATGGCTTCAATGGCATGGGTGAGCGCGTCAAAGGCCGTGGTCACTGTCAGCATCTTAGGCAATCCTACGGTGAGTCGTGCATCTAAAACCGCAATGTCACTTTCTAGGTTGGGAACAATGAGGTTGATTTTTGAACCCGTAATATCGTTATGAATAACGGCTACTGTGGTCACCTCGGCTCCCGTACCTGCTGTGGTAGGCACACATATAAAGGGCATGCTCAACGGTTTTTCACGTGTCGGCCACGAATCCAATCGTATACCTATAGGCAGTGCTTCTTCTATGACTTCTTTGTTGCGATCAAGTAAGTAACGCACGGCTTTTGCTGTGTCCATGACGCCACCACCACCGACGGCAAGAATACCATCAACGGCTTTTTCACGACAAACACGAGCGATATCATTGATAGAAGAGCTACTCGCTTCGGCTTTGGTTTCGGTGTATATGGCCACCAGTTGTGGCTGTGTGCCATCACGTTTGTTAATGTCGAAAGTGCTCGCTACTCTGTCTGTAATTCCTGCGGCTGTTACGCCAGGATCAGAAAGAAGCATAATTCGTTTTGCTTCCAACCCTTTAAAAAAGATGGGTAAACGAAGAATAGAATCGACTCCAACATGAACTTGTGAACGAGAGACAAATTGGCTATATCCAGTTTGTGACATATTGACCTCCTATAAGGTTTCAGATGGAATGACGCTTTTCCAGAATAATTTTTTATCTGGATCGTTTTCAAAAAGCGTATGAATTGTTTTACTTTCAGTGTATGCGGCAATAGAATCTTCGCCTATTTCTCTGCCGAGACCACTTTGCTTAAATCCACCAAAAGGTGCATCTGTTCGTAGCATGTGCCAGTCGTTGACAAACACTGTACCTGCTTTTAATTTAAGCGCAATGTTTTGAGCTTCGAGTAAGTCAGAGTTCCACACACCAGCCGAGAGACCGAAGTCACTGTCGTTGGCCATGGCAATCGCTTCGGCATCATCTTTAAATGGAATGACACAGAGGACGGGGCCAAAAATTTCTTCTCGAGCGACGGTCATTTTGTTGGTCACATTGGTGATAATTGTGGGGCCGACAAAGTGGCCTGCTTCGGAACCAGCGATGGAAAGAGACTCTCCGCCACAGGCAATAGTTGCGCCTTCTTTTTTAGCAATATCAATATAATTCATAATTTTATCGAACTGCATTTTATTGCCTATAGGTCCCATGTTAACACCCGGTTCCATAGGATCGCCAACTTTAACTTTTTTACTTAAATTGACCAGTCTTGTGACAACGTCATCGTAAAGAGATTCGTGTACGAGCAGACGTGTACCCGATTCACAGGCTTGTCCGCTGTTAAAGTAAACGCCAAAAAGCGCACCAGGAATGGCGATGTCGAGGTTTGCATTTTTACAAACAATGCCCGCACCTTTTCCGCCCAGTTCCAAGGTCGTTCTTTTCAAGGTCTCGGCAGCCGTTTTTTGCACTTTCTTGCCCGTAGCGACAGATCCCGTAAACGCAATTTTGTCTATACCAGGGTGCTCTGCCATTTTTTGACCCAAAGAATTATCGTCACTACAAATAACGTTGAGAACACCTGCTGGTAGAACATCCATCAGTAATTCTGCTAATCGTACCGTTGAAAGTGGGGTAGTGGGAGCGGGTTTGACCACCATGGTACAGCCTGCTGCAATAGCAGAAACCAATTTCCAGCCAAATAAAAGTATCGGAAAGTTCCATGCTGTGATAAATCCACAAACACCAACGGGTTCTTTGACGACGGTGGCGTGAGTAATGCCTAACAAAGGATTGTGGGACAAATGATTGACAAAAGGATAACGCATTACCGCATCAGCCATTTTTGTGAAAATATCTATGAGGATGGGAAAATCAACGCTGGTAATACGTGCAAAAGTTCCTCCCGTTGTAAGCGCTTCGTATCGTGCTAATTCGGGTGCATTGTGAGCGATGGTCGCCGCAACTTTCCCCAATATGACGGATCTGTCGTGTGGTGTAGTGTTGCTCCACGGCCCCGATTCCAAGGCGGTACGAGCTGCGTTCACCGCTGCATCCAGCTCTTTTTCTCCCGCTGTAGAAACTTTGCCAAGAAGTTCCCCATTGGAAACGCTCCGTATCTCATGGAACTGTTTCGTATCAACTTTTTGATTGTTGATAATTGAATTAAATATCATATATTTCCCTCCGCTTGCGAACAAGATCTTGTGAATAAAATTGAATTTATAAAGATTATTGTAGCATGCTAATTTTGACTTGTCAATATTAATATAATTATATTAATAAGATTTAATAAATATAAGATTTCGGTGCTTAAGAAGGGTAGATAATTATTTGTCTTATGCAAGAAAAAAGCTGATAATTATAATTTTTTAGTATTCATTCATGCTTGTGAAAAGAGATGCGATGAAGAGGGGATGTGTTAAGGGGATTTATGATTTTTCGGTAAATGTAAAATCATATAATGACAAAGGACTGCGACATACTTTGTAAATGTATGTCGCAGTCCCGTATGGATGTAGATGGTGTGAATATTAGGATTTACCGTTGTAAATCAAATATTCTTAGAAATAATATTCCACGCCAGCAGAATATTCTGCAAAGCTAGGATCGGCACCGTCAATCTGAGCAGCCGTTCCACGACCACTTACCACGTAGCGTCCTCTACCATAAAGAACAGCGGGGCCAAAATTATAGAGCAATTGACCAGAAGCGACCCAGTCTGCAGTATTGGGGATATCTCCCGACGCAAAGTCTGTAGAACTTACTGTGCTACCGGCTTTAACATCGTACTGTCTATTAATACCAAAGTTTTGAGCATAACCCGTTTTTACTTGCCAAGCTCCAAAGACAAGCGTAATACCTGTTGATATAGAAGCCTGAGTTTCTTTAACATTTTCTACTGTACCACCAGTTACATCTTGGTCATCCAAGTTTTGAGCCATAAGATATTTGTACTGTCCCCAAAAATTGAAAACGCCAAAAGCCCCTTGTAGTCCTGCGAGATAAGCTTGATTGTTCCAGCCCTTGATATTGGTGTCTTTGTAGTCAAAATCTTTACCTGAGCCAAAATTAAATTCAGAAGCCGCATCAATAGTCAGACCAAAAGGCATGCTATAGTGTGCTGCAGCACCCGTCCAGTTACTTCCCTGTGGTGTTGTTCTCATATATAGTGGGCCACTCGCATCGCCTCTACCACCTGCGATATCCAGACTGAAACCGCTCCATACAGGCGAATCCCAACGAATAGTATTTGACTGTCTGTCTTGGTAAGCAACGCCACTGATACCACTTCCCCAGTCGTAAACATCTCCCAAACCAGGATTAGAACCGGGCCAATCAACTAGTTCGTAAAGAGGAGTGAGGACACGACCTATAACGACTTTTCCCCAGAGGTCATCTTGAAAACCTACAAAGGTATCCCTTACACCTAAAATACCAATTTCAGGTGATTGTGTATTTTTACCATAAGGTTCGACATAACCCGATTCTATTTGCCAGATAAAAGTAGGGAAACTTTCTGAGAAGGTTGCATTTCCTCTAAAGCCTATGCGTGATTCGTTATTGACTTCTAAACTATCATCACTCTCCCACAGGGCATTCCCTGCTTTGTTGTAATCTCGGTACAGCGGTTGAACTGCAATGATGCCATAGAGCTGGTACTCTAGCATCTTATTGAGATCTTCTTTGCTCATTTTTTCTTGCTGTGCTGTCTGTTGTGCTATCATAGGTGCGATAAACAAATTCAAGCTTACGATAAATAATAATACTTTTTTCATGTTATTCTCCTTACATGATTACAATGGTGACTTTCTTGTTTATATAAAAATATATATAAACGATGAATAAATTTTAACACACCTATTTGTAAAAGTCAATTATTTTTTTACTTTTGATAAACCTAAAATAAACGATGGTTTAATATGCGTTTATTGCACGAAAAATGAAGACAGTTTTATCATAAAATACAGTGCATGAGAGTCTGTCGTAGAAAGTATTATTGTCACACCGTCAATCTTTCCTTCACAACTTACAAATTGATTCTTGCCTAGATAAATAG
>CAYRNA010000062.1:6743-8026 GCA_964425555.1 uncultured Spirochaetales bacterium | reverse complement strand
AAAATGCTATTGTCATTGGTGGTAACACTTCTGGTGTAATTTCTCCAGGAGAAGCCATGATGGGATTTTTCCCTTATTGGATATCGAGAGTCTATAAACCCGGTCGCATAGGCATCATGACTCGCAGTGGTTCATTGACGAATGAAGTCACGTCAATGGTTGTCAAAGCAGGTCACGGCGTGTCCACACTGATAGGTATAGGCGGTGATCCTGTGCCTGCGACTCGTTTTGCCGAAATGTTACCAGCCTATCAAAATGACCCTGAAACCGATGCCGTGCTAATTATTGGCGAGCTAGGTGGGACCATGGAAGAAGAAGTTGCAGAAGCAATGGAAGCAGGCATTTTCACTAAACCCCTTGTTGCCTTCTTAGGCGGAAGAACAGCCCCTAAAGGTAAAAAAATGGGTCACGCTGGTGCCATCGCTACTGGTGGCAAAGGAACGGTAGAAGGAAAAATCATAGCGTTAGAAAAAGCAGGCGCTCTCGTTGCAGCAAGACCTCGTCTGACCGGAGAACTACTAACCGAGATTCTCAAATAATATGATGGATTTAACCCTTTGGGAAATACTCATTGTCGCGACTCTCATTATTATTGCTTCTGTCATTACCTCGACAACGGGTATGGCAGGAGGACTGTTGATGTTTGCCTCTATGAGTCTGTACATTGCCCCAAACAATTTAATTGTAACGCATGGCACGACTCAAATATTTGGAAATTTGTCTCGATTTTGGGCTTTAAGAAAACATTTCCTTTGGAGTTATTCTAGCTTTTTCATTATAGGAGTGGTCATTAGTATGACACTGACGACCCTCCTTTTGCAAAACTTCAATAACCCCATTGTTCCCCTCTCTATCCTGACATTATTGGTGCTTTACACACTCTTTAAACCCAAAAAAATACCTGGATTCAAGCTTAAACCACGGAATTTCTTTTGGGTGGGCTTGGCGACTGGTTCTCTAGGGCTGTTAGCTGGTGCGGTAGACCCTCTCTTGGGTGTGTTCTTTATCCGTGATGACTTTAGTAAAGAAGAAATTGTTTGTAACAAATCGTTTATGCAGTTGGTTACACATTTCTTAAAAATCCCTGCGTTTATATATTTGGGTTTTCAATTTGTCGATCATTTGCCTATTCTCATTATCTTTTCTAGTGCTGCCGTTTTAGGAGCATGGCTGGGAACTATATTGCTCAAAAAAATCAGTAAAAAGTTCTTTTTTATTCTTATGCGTGTTGCCTTAGTCGCTGCAGTGACACAAATGATCTACAAGATCATCACAATTCTGAT
>CAYRNA010000062.1:0-6643 GCA_964425555.1 uncultured Spirochaetales bacterium | reverse complement strand
CAAAAAAAGACTCACTCCAACAGAAGTGAGTCTTAATGTAAATCAAGAATAGCTCTCAATTTTACCGAGCAATAACTATGATTACCAGCCCGATTTGCTGCGTTCTATAAGCTTTTTGATTTCAGTAGAACCTATCCAGCTTTTTCTATTACTCTGTATGTTGACCAACTCCAAATCTATCTGATAGTAGACGGCACGTGTTCCATCTCTCGCATCAGTAATAGAGCTAATAGTTCCCTGCAAAAGGAAGTTTGCTCCCGTTGCTTGTGCCAATTCACCACGAGTTTCAGCAGAAGCAAAAGACTGTTGATCTTCTAACTCTGCACGTAATTCCGCTCGCTGATCTCCACCGGCGACGATGTCTATTCTGCCACTATTTACCATGGCTTTTTCAATAGCTTTCGTAAACGTTTCAACAGGAATATGTTCAGAACTGTTATTTTTAACGGTTCCAATCAGCACCACAGGAGGTTCATTGTTATCTGCGGTATATCTCGCTAACCAGCCAGCACTCAGCATGTCAGGAATCAACTCTTGCGCAACAATACGAGAATCCGTATCATTCCATCTGCCACTTAAATCAGTGACAGAATCGCTGTCCACACGACCTACTTTGGTCGCACAGCTCGCAACGAAAATAAGCAATAAAAATATAAAATATCTCATTTTTAATTTCCTAATTCTTTATTCAAATAGTCTACCGCTTCATCAGCTTTAAACTCGGCAAAAGCGCTTCCTTCATTTCTGACGAAACTCTCTTTGGCCTTCTCTACGATATTGGCTTTAGGCAAAGAAACGAGAGCGAAATATGTTTGCGTTTCTTCATTGAAAAAATACTCTTCAACCGTAGTTCCGTTGAGAGTTTCATCACTCACCTCACGTGTCACTTGCTCATAAAAGCTTGTTACTTGAGAATCATCGCCGCCATTTTCTTGATAATAATCCGTAACACCAGATTTCAGTGCAACAGAAATAAAGCCCGCTATTTGTGCTCTTGCTTGCGTGGTTGCTTGTTGTTTTGCACGACTGGCTGAACTCAGAGTGCTTTCACCCACACCGTAAATAAGGGTATCGCTTTTAGGCGGATTCAACGTCCACTTTGGGTTACCATTAGGTAAAGTACCAGATGCACAGCCCAAAATGATGAAAGAACTCACCATCATAAGTATTAATTTTTTCATAAGAAACTCCTTAGATCTTATTGTTCATTATCAGTCAAAGCACCACTCAGCGTTTTAACCATATCTTTTTCAAAATCATTATTTATCATTGCAAGAATCTTTTCTTCAACCGCCTGCTCTTGCTGACTTTCATCCAAAACGGACACACGCCCAGAACGCTGCCAACTGTAATCACTGACACCTTTACTACCATTACTGTTATTCAGGAAATTGACCACTAAGCGCCAATTGGCATTAGCGTAATTATTGCTCAACTGCACAGGCTCCCAACTACTTGCCAGTGTGATGGTGTAATCAGCCCCTCGGGGATTATCAACCACGTTGAAATACATTATAGACAACACACTTTCTAAGTAAGATTTTAATTCGTCGGAAACATCATCCTCACTATCAACTGTCACACTAATATTTTTACTATAATTTTTGAACTCGCTAAGGATGTTATATTCATTGTCCAAAGCATCAGAACCCGAAGGAATCCCCCGCAATATAGCAAGAAAACTCTGCTTAAGCACTATCTCTCGACTCAAGTCTAATAAGGTTTGATAAGCGGCATAACCAGACAATAAATTTTCAGTATCTTTAATATCCGCATGTATACTTCTAAATTTCGTTTCTAAATTCGCAATGTCTGACTGCGTCAACATCGCTGTCTTCACTTTATCCAAATAACCGACGACATAGTACGTATTCTTGTTTTGGAAGGTCTCACTGTATTCTATGTTTGACAATTGCACAGAAGTCTGCACTTGTATATTTTGCTGAAAATTGGTCTCGCTAAAACTTTCGCCGTTGGTTTGCTTCTCAAAATCTCTAATATTAGTATTGCTCTTAATTTCTGCACCAAAATATTCTGAGAGCTGAGACTTTGCATTATTGCGTGCAATAGCGGTGCTCAGACCTTCGCCAATAACGGCCAAATATTGAGACGGGGGATAGACTTTTTTCAGTTTATTGGGATACCATGCTGGAGTTTGTGTAAAGCTTACTTCCAACAAAACGAGAAAAAAGACAAAGAGAAAAGGTATTTTTTTTCTATTAGTAGTCATTGTTTAAATAATCACTCCTCGCATAGAGCTTTTTCGTTAAACCTAAACGAAATCATCCTTAACTTTTTATTATTAAATATATAAAGAGAGTATAAAGCAAGCTTTAATATATAAAAAAACATTAAAACCCTCAAATTTCATGATATATCTTGTATTTAATAGTAAATCTTCTTGGTGAGCTTGCCCAATAAGCATTCTGCATGTTTGATAAAAGATGCAGGTTCTTTGATTTCTAGCGTATTATCCTCTATCATTACGTGTCCCGAATAATTAATTTTGCCAACAAAACGCTCCAATTCATTTTCATTCGTAACGCCGCACACCAATTCAAAAAAGAAGAAAGGAACCTGTATTCTTCGCCGATTTTTCGACTCTAGCTTGTAATTAAAAAATTCATCGATAAATAAATAAAGGCACAAATACAAAGACTCTATTTGAGTTGCATGCTTTTGCATTTCGTGAAAAGTAATATTATTGTAGATATTAACAAAAAAATTTCTAAATATTTCTATGCTTTTTTCTCTGCCAAAATCCCTAAAAAAAAGCTGCATATTCTCATATTTTTGAGGGATGTGAGCGAGCACGGTGTCAGTCAACATAATATAGGAAAGATTTGTGATTTCTTCGTTAAAATAATATTGTTCATTCATCAAGTCCCCTTTTTTATACAAACGAACAAGGCACGCATCCCCTTCCGAATTGACAAAAAAAGAAGCAACCGCACCCGATAAAATAATCATAGCATGCCTTTTCACTTCGCCAGAAAACAACAAAAAATCATTCATATTATAATTAATTTCAACGTATTCATCGGAATCAAGAATATTGGAATTCGGTGAATTTTCAAGGAATTCATCAAGCAAAGAATCCCATTCTTTCATTCTATCGTATCTGCCATACTTGCTTTTATAATGAGAGTACAAGAAAAGCCAATAGTCCTTTAAATATCTTTTCTTCTTGAAAAAATAATCGAGTTGTTTTTCCAAGCTTCTCTTAACTTGCGTTGGCAAAATTGTCTCAAAGTCTGATAAATTATCATATAGACTTCTCACGCTGGTTAAAACAGAATGTATTTTCTGAAAATTATTTGTGCCTATATTAATATCAAAAAGAGCCAAATAAAATTGGTCAAAAGACATAGGTATCACCGTCGTGTGACTACGAATAAGGCAACTAAAGAGCGATGGCTTCAAGGTTGCCGCACTGATGAGGTTAATGCAATGTCCTTTTGAGACTTGTTGGACGACCTCTCCATAGGTATCTATAATCAGAGCTTCGCCTTCTAAAATGATGTATGTGTTGGGATTCACTTCTCCATGAGCGATGAGAAGGTGATTTTGCTCTAAAATGATTTTTTTAGCATTGGCATGAAGATTCAACACGTGTTATTACTCCTTACTGAAGTGATTATATTTTCTCAAAATAGATGCGAAATCATAATGTTTATTTTTACAAAAAGTATGAAGCGATCAAAAATGTGAAGCGTGCTAGTTTGCTGTATTTCTTATTGTATACAATACCGTCGCAAGTGCAATTTTTTTTTTGCCCAAGAAATTTATTTGAGTGCATGAATGAGAATAATGACTTGTTTTTCAAAGCGTCATTGTTTACAATTTGCATAAATTAATTGAACAAAATATGAGGGTTAGAATATGAAAACAAGCGAACAATATTTAGCAGAAGCCAATGCCATTGTACCAAGAATTTCATCCGAAGAAGCTGTCACGCACTGGGATGACGAAGATGCGGTTTTCATAGACGTAAGAGACAGCAAGGCCCTCAAAGCAAGCGCTACAATCAAGAATTCCTTGCACATTCCTCGTGGAGTCATGGAGTTTGTTGCCGATACGACAACGAGCATGTACAATCCCGCTCTCACACCCGACAAAACTCTCTACTTGGTGTGTGGTGGAGGCTTTACCGCAGCCTTAGCAGGCAAAACCCTCAAAGAAATGGGCTATGACAAGGTCGTCAATATTGGCGGAATGACGGGATGGATTGCCGCAAAGGGAGCAGTCACCCCAGGTGATCAACTGTAATCATGTCAAATAAAAACCTCTTAGCCGTCATTAATGCCCATGGTATGAACTTAAAGACTCCGTTCACCATTGGCGATGCTCATAGCACATTATACGAACACACCCAACGCCAATTGTCTTCTTTAGGGATAGAAAACGCACTCTACCTCACCGACAAAGATTACGATGACATCCCTTGTCTCACCTTACAATCAGATTCTTTCTCCTCTCTCATAGAACAACTGAATGTATGGCTTGCCGACAAAGAATATCAGACGCTCTTTTACTTTTGGGCGGATAGCGTTTTTCTCAACAAAGCCCTCAACCTCGACTTGCTAGAAATGCACAGAAAATACTTAGCCGATTATAGCTTTGCCGACGGTTACCCCCAAGGTTTGAGCGCAGAAATCATGAAAGTGAATATACTCTCCAAACTAGAACCGCTCTCTCAGCAACTGAAACCGCATCAATCTCTTATAGGCAGAGAATCTTTTTTTCATACCCTGCAAATTCAAATCAACCAGTTTGACATAGAAACTCTCATTGCCCCCATAGACCAACGCCCTTTACGCTGCGAACTCAATCTTGCCGACAAGGGCAACCAACAACTGCTTAGCTCTCTCGCAACAGAATTAAGTCTCAGCCTAGCATCCTTTATTGACGCCGACACAGCCAGCATACAAAGCATCATAGCCACAGAAAAAGACTTACGCACCGTCCCCTACTTTCTGCAATTACAACTGACCGCCAAGCAATACAAAGCAGCTAACTTCCTCCCGCCTCACGCAAACGATACAGTCGACACACAAACCGACCTGCCCCTCGCTACCGTCAAAACCATCATCGCCGACCTCGCCGCACTCAACGAAAAAGCCGTCATAGGCCTAGGCTATTTAAACGAGATAGGACTCTATCCCCACTTGCACGCCACTGTCAGCGAAATACTCAGCTACCCCCAGCTATCCGTCATCATAGAAACGGGCGGTTGTGGCTACGACACCGACATACTCGATGAAATATTACAGCTCGACAAACAACGTGTCAGCCTCATCTTAGCCCTAGAAAGCCACAGCCCAGCACAAATTCGTTTGCGTAGACCCCAACTAGACGACACAGAACTACAAGCCCTCCTTCAATTAGCCCAGACACTCAGCCAAAACCACCCGACACAAGTCTATTGGCAAACCACACGCCTACAAGGCTTTGAACGAGACTTAGAAGAATTCTACGCCTATTGCCAACAACAAAAATCACAAATACTCATACAAAAATACAATCACTTCAGCCTACAACTAGCAGAAAAAAAAGTCGTCGACCTCTCGCCTTTCGAACGCAACCAATGCTGGCACCTCAAGCGAGAACTCCTTATCTTAGCCGACGGCGACGTCCCCCTATGCTTCAACGACAGCCAAAAAGAACAGGCTCTCGGCAATATCAACACCCAAACATTAGCAGAACTGTGGACACGAGGCCAGCGCATTTACCAACAACATTTACAAGGTCAACTTTGCTCAATGTGCCAAAAATGCGACGAATATTATACCTTTAATTTCTAGCACTGAAACAACTCTCCGCCCTCACGCTTTCCAACAAAAAAGATAAAAGAACAGACAAAACAAGTACCATTTCTTTCTTTTTATCCTAGGATTATTACTATACGATGATGTTATTATTATAAATCAAATAGCCCCACGGAGGAAAAACCATGAAAACATTTTTATCCATTCTCATACTTATCGCAACCACCACAACCTTGTACGCCCAAGTCTTACCCGATCAAAATAAAGCAGGTCGCCTCAGTCCAGCCCAAGAAGAACTACTCAGACGTGATCCCGAAAAACCCGCATATATGGCCGCATACCCTCAAGATGACACCGCTTTAAACGAAGTCCTCAAGCTCAAAACCCTCACAACCGCCAACATCATCACCGTTTTACAGCCCCATCTCAACGTCATTTTTGCGCAGAAAAACGGTGACGTGAACAAACGAGCCATCAACGCACAAAATCGCTTAGCAAGCTACTCCAACAACAATCCTGACGTAGTATCCCTGCTCCAAGCCTATGAAATCAGTTTCAAGATTCTCAAAGAAAAAAACAGCTGGAGCCTCTTCGGCAAAAAAAATCAAATCAATAAATATCTCATCCAATTGGACCAACACCTCGCCGATGATTCCTCCACCGCCAGCACCCAGAACTACCTCCACATGATACGCGCGTTCACAACCGCACACCTCCACAAATCTTACGATAGATACCCGCAATCCTTAAGCGACTTCCAAAAAGTGCAGCCAAACTTCAGCTCCCTTGAATTAGATCAAGAAACCCAAACGATTATCAACGCAGAAATCAAGCGTCTAACAAAAGAAACCAGCTAATTCTCTGGGGCTTCCCCC
>CAYRNA010000061.1:0-8140 GCA_964425555.1 uncultured Spirochaetales bacterium | reverse complement strand
GATCTTGATTTAGCTTTAAATGCAAAAGATCTTGGTAAAGGTGCGGATGGCAAAGATCAAACATTTAATGATTATTCAGGATTTGAAATTGCCTTTGTCGCAGAGTTACAAGGATTTACAATCTTTACTGGTTGGGTTTCAAAAGGTGGTGATATTAACGCTTCTCTTGATCCTGCTGGTGCAACATCTCCTTATGGTAGCTTTGCAAATATCACAGATAAAGATGGAGTAGCTGCCCCAGGTGCTGTATTCTTTAGAATGATTGCTAGCTTCTAGATTACCATTTGTTCACAGAATTATAGTTTTTCTATAATTTCTCTTGGGAGCATACTTCGTTTACGGGGTATGCTCCTATTTTTTTGTCTAAAATATTTTTTTTAGACAAATTTTCTCTCAAACCCACTTTAAAACCTTGCTCAGTTGTAAAGTTCTTGTTTTTTCACTTATTTTAAGCTATATTATTGTACGTAAAATCAAGTTTACAAATAAATATTTTTTTATTTTACTTGACAAAGTGAAGTATTCTGCTCTATTATCGTTCCCCATGTGATCACAAGTTGTTGTTTTTTTATAAATGGAGAGAAAGGATTTTAGAGATGAGAAAGTATATAATTTTAATTTTTATGACTATGAGCGCTGTTGCTCTGTGGTCGCAAACACTAGAGGATCAAAATGCTGCGGGGGCATTAAGCCCGAAAGCAGAAGAGTCTCGGGGACGTAATTCACGTATTTATGGGGAGATGGAAGAGGCTTCGTCTACGCCACAAGTGGGTGGGGTTACTGTCAGTGGAACGCTAGACTTTACACTGGGTAACACCTTTACAATCAGTGACGCAAATGACCCCGTCAAGGAATCAGACGGCTTACCAGGCTATATCGCCGATGTCAATGACGCTATTTTTAACATTAGCTCTTATGTCAGCGACTGGAGTCAGGTCACCTTGGGTGTCTCGGGAGCTAATCTTACCAGCACTACGGCATCTTCTACGCCTATTAATCTAGACAGTTTTACTCTGGATAGCTTTGTTTTGCGAGAATTTGGTTTGTTGGCTGATCAAGCAAGCAACCCCCTGTCGCTGTTGTTGAGTACGGGTTATAGAGACTTTGGCGTGCAAGGTTACAGTGGTGGTGGAACAGAATCGGGGGGTGCAGAGGTCAATACGGCTGAACTGCCCAAAGGTATTTTGTTCAGAGCGACCCCTGCGTATTTGTTAGGCCAAGGAGATTTTATCGCCTTGGATATGGCTGCTTATAGCGACTGGCGAGGGGCGCAAGCCGATGATGCCGATTTTAGCACGATTAATGTTGGTCGAGATCAGTATTCCGGTCCTTTGGTATTGGCAAATTTATACGGTGGTGTATTTGGCTTTAGCATAGAAGCGTATTATGCGACACGCAATACGCTGGGAACTAATGATGGTGACTACCTTGTCAGAAGTGGCGCGACCACGAGCACTAATAATATTAGCCCCAAAAACGTGATGGGCTTTGGCTTAAATGGCGAAGTTGCACCCAATTGGACAGTCACTTTGGGTTATGATTTTATTCCTCCCATCAACGATAAAACGGCAACCGTTGTTCTTTCAAATACAGCGAGTATTGACAGTGAGAAGAAGACCGGTGATGGCACAGCCGTTGGAGCACCAACAACTGAAAAAAGCTCTCCCCTTGGGAAATTTGGTAGCCAGTCTATAGGTGTTGGTACGGGTTATACGCAGACGCTGAGTAGTGGCACGGGCTTTATGAAGAACGATATTTACTGGCGTGCGGGCTTGAGTGGCAACATAGACATTGGTATAGATGACGGTACGGTTCTCGCAGGAACTAGCCCCTATACTTATAATACAAAAGATGAGCTAGGAGTGGTTTATAATCCCCTGACGGTAGAGCTTTCTGGTCGTTATATGCACGGAGCTTTTGGTATAGCAGGCGGATACAAAGTTTCCGATTTTGAGAAAGCCTTAAAAGCAAAAGATCTTAGTCCTAAGCCCAATAAGGAAGATTATACATTTGGAGATTTTGCAGGATTTGAAGTTGCCCTTGTCGCAGAGGTACAGGGATTCACAATCTTTACAGGATGGGTTTCAAGCGGTGGCGATATTAACGCTGATATTAACCCTGGTACAGATGTAACGCCTTACGGTCAAAAGGGGAGTGCGGTAACGGATAAAGATGGCAACCCCCCAGCAGGCGCTATCTTCTTTAGATTGATTACTAGCTTTTAGGTCTTTATTCACTTGCTTTTAGTTGACTAATTGCAAAAATGGGAGCATGCTTCGTTTATGAGGTATGCTCCTTTTTTGTAATAAATACTCTCTCAAAATCGCTTTTAAGCCCCTCTGAGCTGATTAATAGAATTATTATTATATATAAAATGAATAATATACAATAAATATATTTTTACTTCATTGCCGTTAGCGTTTATTCCTGTTATGTTTATTACATAGTCGGATGTTTTTTTTATAAATGGAGAGAGGGTTTGAGATATGAAGAAGTATATAATTTTAATTTTTATGGCTATGGGTGCTACTGCTCTGTGGTCACAAGCGTTACAAGATCAAAGCACTGCTGGAGAATTGAGCCAATCTGCTGAAGAATCACTAGGACGCAATTCACGTATTTATGGAGAAATGAATGAGGCCTCGTCTACGCCGCAAGTGGGTGGGGTTACTGTCAGTGGAACGCTAGACTTTAGCCTTGCCAACACCTTCACTATTAGTGACGCAGATGATCCCGTCAAAGGATCGGATGGCTTACCAGGTTATATCATTGATGTCAATGATACTGTCTTTAATATTAGTTCTTATGTGAGCGATTGGTCCAAGGTCACCTTGGGTGTCTCAGGAGGGAGTATCACCAATACAACGGCGGCTGCTACACCTGTGAATCTCAATAGCTTTACTATAGACAGTTTTGTTTTACGAGAATTTGGTTTGTTGGCTGATCAAGCAAGCAACCCCCTGTCGCTGTTGTTGAGTACGGGTTATAGAGACTTTGGCGTGCAAGGTTACAGTGGTGGTGGAACAGAATCGGGGGGAGCAGAGGTCAATACGGCAAAACTTCCCAAAGGTATTTTGTTCAGAGCGACGCCTGCATATTTACTCGGTAACGGAGATTTTATCGCTTTAGATGTGGCTTCGTATACCGATTGGCGAGGAGCTCAAGCCGACGGTGCCGATTTCAGCACGATTAATGTTGGTCGAGATCAGTATTCTGGTCCTTTAGTGTTGGCGGATCTATACGGTGGTTTATTTGGCTTTAACATAGAAGCGTATTATGCGACACGCAATACGCTGGGTACTAATGATGGTGCTTACCTTGTCAGAAATGGTACGACCACAGTCAATAATAATATTAGCCCTAAAGACGTGATGGGTTTTGGCTTAAATGGCGAAATTGCACCTAATTGGACTATCTCTTTTGGGTATGATTTTATTCCTCCCATCAACGATAAAACGGCAACCAACATTCTTTCAAATGCCAAAACGACTCTCCCTGATGAGACTGTTACCAGTGATGGTACGCCCGTTGGAGCTCCGACAACGGAAAAAAGCTCCCCCATTGGTAAATTTGGTCGTCAGTCTATAGGTCTTGGTACGGGTTATACACAGGTCATGGGTAGTGGCTCGGGCTTTATGAAACAAGATGTTTACTGGCGTGCGGGCTTGAGTGGCAACATAGATATTGGTATAGATGACGGTACGGTTCTTGCAGCAACCAGTCCCTATACTTATGATACAGAAACTGAGAAAGGTGTGGTTTACAACCCTCTTACGCTAGAGCTTTCTGGTCGTTATATGTACGGAGCTTTTGGTATAGCCGGTGGATATAAAATTGCCAACCTTGATAAAGCGTTAAATGCAAAAGACCTTGTTACTAGCACGAAAAATAATTACAAATTTGAAGATTTTTCAGGATTTGAACTTGCCCTTGTCGCAGAAGTACAGGGATTCACAATCTTTACAGGCTGGGTTTCAAGAGGCGGTGACATTAACGCTTCCCTTAATCCTAGTACAAGCAAAACAACTTATGGTCAAAAAGGCAGTGCGGTAACAGATAAAAATGGCGACCCTGCAGCAGGTGCTTTATTCTTTAGGATGATTTCTAGCTTCTAGTTTATTCTTGCCTTCACTGGCTTTTAGTTGTACTAATTGCAGAACTGGGAGCATGCTTCGTTTACGGGGTATGCTCCTATTTTTTTGCTATTTTACATATAAAAACTATATAATAAAATAGGGGTGTTACAAAATTTAATTTTTGTCAATATTGACAAAAACAATATTTTGTAGTATCATTGTGAGTACATGGAATAAGAATGTATAGAACACCAATTTAAAAGGTAATCATTATGGATCAGTCATTACAAAACATGGTCAACTCTTACTACAAAATGTTTGAAGCAAAGCATTTAGACTTGATAGAACAGAGCTTTACTGAAAGAGGAGAAGCTTTTTTTCACGTATCTGGTCGTGGTCATGAAAGCGTTGCTTTTCTCAATACATTCTTGAAAAAAGAAGATTACCTTGCGTGTCATTATAGAGACAAAGCGCTCATGCTCAGCAGGGGAGTAGACAGTAAAACGTTTCTTTTATCCCTGTTTAATAAAAAAGGCAGTGCCAGTGACGGCAGGCAAATGAATGCCCATCCCCATGACGTCGATTTAAATATACTGACCGCACCTGGTCCCGTAGGAAACAATGCCCCCCATGCCGTGGGCGTTGCCAAACAAATGAAAAATCACCCAGCCAAACCCATAGTCTACCTTGGTTATGGCGAAGGAAGCACGGCGCAAGGTGAATTTTTAGAAGCGTTAAATTATTGTTCCATAGAAGCAACCCCTGTTTTATGGGTGATACAGGACAATAACTTTGCCATTTCTACCTCTACCAAAAATAAAACTTTTTACGAAAACAACGGTCAAAAATATCACCAGTTTGGCTCAGTGCCTATTACCTATGTCGATGGTCACGATTTTGATGGCGTATACAAGACCTTTGAAACGGTGACAACGCAAATGCGAAAAGACAGACGTTCGCAAATTATTGTTCTCAAAGTACAGCGTCTCAATAGTCATACCAATGCCGACAACCACCACGTCTATAGAAACGAAGACGAAATTTCCAAAATGCAAAATGATAATGATCCCGTTCTTTTACTGAGAACGCATTTATTATCGCAGGGCATAGATGCCTCTACTTTGGATAAAAAAGAAGAAGAGATACAAGCCTCTCTCAAAGAAAAAGTATACGTAGCCCAAAGAGCAGAAGAACCAGAAGCGACATTTACCGCCAAAAAACCATTGACGGGTCGCTTGCTCAATAAAAAAAATGAGTACACAGGCTCTGGCAGTGAAAAAAATGTCACCATGCTCGAGGCAATACGCAAAACCTTGGACTATCAGTTAAATAAAAATGATGCCGTCGTACTTTTGGGCGAAGATATAGAAGACCCCAAGGGCGATGTTTTTGGCGTGACGAAAGGACTCAGCACCAAGTACGGTACTGACAGAGTGACCAATAGTCTATTGAGTGAATCGCTTATTGTGGGAATGGGAATAGGGCAAAGCATGGTTGGTGCGAAACCCGTTGTGTTCTTGCAATTTGCCGATTTTATGCCGTTGGCCATGAATCAACTTTTTTCCGAGCTAGGTACTATTTTTTGGCGAAGTAATGGCGACTGGGAATGTCCCGTTATTGTGATGGTCACAATGGGTGGATACAAACCTGGTCTTGGACCTTTTCATGCCAATTCTTTGGAAGGTTGGGTGACGCATATTCCGGGAGTGGACGTTTATTTACCGTCTGCGGCAGGTGATGCAGCAGGCCTTTTGAATGCGGCATTTGAGTCAGAGCGACCGAGCGTTTTCTTTTACCCGAAAAGTGCGCTCAACGATAGAGATAAATCTACCAGCGACGACATAGAAAAACATTTTGTAGCACCAGCTGCCGCAAGACAGATTAACACAGGTGAACACATTACCCTCGTTTCTTACGGAAATACGGTTAAGCTTTGCGAAGACGTGATCAAGGCCTTGAAGCCTTACGGTGTCGGCGTTGATTTATTTGATCTGCGTTCGCTTTCGCCGTGGGATGAAACCGCCATCATTCAATCCGTAGAAAAAACGGGACGCTTGGTCATGGTGCACGAAGACATTGGCAACACAGGCTTTGGTGCCGAAGTGACCGCAACGATAGCCGAAAAAGTCAAAGGTCGCTCGCTGGATGTTAGACGAGTGACACGTGACGATGTCCATGTGCCGTGTAACTTTGGCAACCAACTCGACATTTTACCCTCACGTAAACGCATATTAGAAACCATTGTTTCCATGCTCGGCGGAAGTGTCGAGTGGCAAAAGAAAGCCTTGCGTACAGACGGACTGATAGAAGTCAAAGCCATGGGATCGAGCCCCAGCGATGAATCTATTATTATTCAAGAATGGCTGGTCAATGTCGGAGACACCATAGAAGCTGGTCAAAAAATTGCCGAAGCCGAAGCCGATAAATCTGCCATGAGCATAGAATCACCCGTTTCAGGCCTCGTCAAAGAGATATTATTAGAACCCTACGAAATGTACAAAGTGGGCAGTGTTGCCTTGCTCATCAGTGGCGAAAGCGAAGAGCTGGACATTATAGAAACCATCACCTCAGAAAATTTTGAAGAACCTATTATAAAAGATCTCCTTTTGGATGCCGTAAAAACTACGCAAGAAAGTGTTAGTTCAGATCTTGTACCGTCTATTGTTGCGGTTACTTCTAAAAAAGGTTCAGAGGCGATTACGAATAAAGATATTTTTGAAAGAAGTTCTGCTTGGGCGAGTGAAGCTGAAATAATGAAAGCGGCTGGTATAGAAACTCGCTGGAAAGCCAACGACACAGAAAATGTGGTTTCCTTGGCATCGAATGCGACACTCAAATTATTATTAGACAACAATTTGAGCTTAGACGACATTGACCTTATTATTTGTGCTACAGGAACACCCGATTTTCCCACACCATCGGTGGCAGCAAGAATACAACATTCTGTCAAAGAAGCCATGCAAAGCGAATCGTTGTGTGCCGCTTATGACATTAGTGCAGCCTGTGGCGGTTACCTTTATGGCTTAGAAATTGCCTACAATTATTTGAGCCATCCCAAGAGAAATAATAGCAGAGTCTTGTTGGTGACCAGCGAAGTATTGAGCGATAGGTTTGATATGAATGACAAACAAACTTCGGCGATTTTCTCAGATGCGGCAACGGCAACCTTGATTGTTGGAGGCGGTTTGAGCCAAAAAGGCGAGTTCGCCTTGCAAATGCCCGTGATAGGAGCGGACGGCGAAAAAGGAGACATACTGTTTGTTCCCAATGGTTCTGACGGCAAAAACATAGTGATGGACGGAGTCAAGGTTTTCCTTGATGCGCAAAAATACATGATTAGTTATTTGCAAAAAGCTTTGGATAAATCCATGCTTAAACTAGATGACCTCGATTTGATTGTCGCTCACCAAGCGAACCAACGCATACTTTCCGCCATAGAAAAACGCTTAAAGCTCAGAGCGGGAGTGATGTATTCCAATATCAAGGATCACGGTAATTCGTCGTCTTCGACAATTCCACTCTGTTTAGAGCAAGTGTTTGCCGAAGATTCAACCGAAATCAACAAGATAGGGCTCACAGCCTTTGGTGGTGGCTATACTTTCGGCGGTGGAGTTTTGACACGTATTTCTTGAATAAACAAAGTATAGAACGGAATAAATATGATTTTTTTCTATAAAGTGGTTCTGTTTGTTTGCTATAAAGACGCTCAACGATTATCATTATTGTAAATTTATGAATTTATTTATTTTATATTCGTTGCTGGCGCTTTTGGCTCTTATTGCTATGTCGGCTTTATCTTCCGCTTTAGAAACGGCGATTACCTCGCTTTCTCGCATGCAAATACACGAGATAGAATCGCAGAAGAGTAAAAGAAGTCGGGTGCTTTCTCATTTGGTTTCTCAAATGGACAACACGCTTACAGCCTTGCTTTTATGCACTAATTTAGCGAATATTGCCGCTGCAACATTGGCTTCTGCTGTAACAATACGACTATGGGGCGAAATTTACTTAGGGTTGATTTCAGCTCTACTCACTTTTATTCTACTGATCTTTGCGGAAGTTTC
>CAYRNA010000060.1:0-8234 GCA_964425555.1 uncultured Spirochaetales bacterium | reverse complement strand
CAAACACCTGTTGCCCTCATAACAATTTTGCTTATCATTTAAACCTATATTAAAGTCTATTTACAAGGAGTTTTCACTGTGTTTAATTCATTCAAAACCATAGGAAAAAACATAGTATTTGTTTTTCTCATCCTCTTCGTTCTCGCCGTAATCTTCTTCTTTTGGGCGAAATCTCCCAATTGGTCAAAAGAGCAGTATGCTCAAATTAGACATTTCCCAACTGATCAAAGCCAAAGCGAGACCGCAGAAACTTCCGATGCGACCATTTCCCTGCTCACCTATAATATTGGCTATCTTTCTGGCATGACAAACAATACAGCCGTTCGCCCTTCCCAAGAATTTTATCAGCAAAACATGGACGGTGCGCTAGACAGTTTGCGTCAATATAACGCAGATATTTTAGCCTTACAAGAGATAGATTTTGGCTCGAAGCGGTCTTATTACCTTGATCAATTTGAGGAAATTGGCGAGAAAGTGCCGTATAAAAACGGTGCTATGGTGGTTAATTGGGACAAGAAATATGTTCCCTTCCCCTACTTTCCTGTGAGCGTGCATTTTGGGCAAGTACTCAGCGGTCAGGCCATCTTGTCCAACTATGACATTCTCGAGCAAGAACGTGTCAAACTCGCAGCCGTGGACAGTCAGCCTTTCTACTATTCTGCCATTTATTTACACCGTTTGGCACAGCGGGTGAAAGTCAATATAGCGGGACGTGATGTCATGCTCTTTAATGTGCATACAGAGGCCTTTGACGCACCGACAAGAATGCAACAAATCAAATTTTTGAAAGAGTGGTTTTTGCAAGTAGCTCAGACAATGCCTGTGATTATGATGGGTGATTTTAACAGCGATTCACGTTACGAATCAGATGATTTGTCAGATGCGGAATCAAATAAAAACTCGGCTGCCATACTGCAATTTTACGACGACCCTCGCATTGGGACGACCTCTGCCAAAGAATCACTTTCTCAACAACACACGCTGACCTACCCTTCTGACAAGCCCACGGAACAGTTGGATTACATTTTCTTTTCAAGTACCCACTTTGAGTTGATAACAGCCAAGGTTCTCACTGATTTTGGTCAAGTTTCCGACCACCTTCCTTTTTATGCCGAGTTGCGCTTTAAGTAAAAAACATAAGGCACAAAAGATTAGGGTATTTCTCTGCGAATTAATCCTTTTAAAAATCGTAAAACTGCTTATACTAATTGCACAAATAGGAATAAAATTATGTTAGATATTAGTGATGTTTTTGCTTTGCTCAAAGACGAGATTGCCCCCATTCATTTAGAAAAAGACAGCCGTGCCTTGCAGGATTCTGTCGGCTATATTTTGGCTGAAAATATTTATGCGACCATAGATCTTCCGCCTTTTGACAACTCTGCCATGGACGGTTATGCCGTACTCAACAAGGACATAGACCCCGACAAAAACACCGTATTGCCCTGCCAAGAATATATTCCTGCGGGCGATCTGCGAGAAAATATACTAGAAGCGGGCAAGTGCTGTCGCATCTTTACGGGTGCGCCTGTTCCGCAAAACTGTGACCGTGTCATTCCCCAAGAAGAGACACAGCAAGACCCCGCAGGCAACATCATTTTTGCCCCCAGTCCCTTTAGAGATCACATCAGAACCAAAGGTGGCGACATCAAAGAAGCCGAGCTGGCTTTAGCGAAAGGGACGCAGATCAAAATAACTCACCTTCCCTTGCTTGCGAGCCTCGGTTTAAGCGAAATAGAAGTGAAGCGACCGCTAAAAATTGCCTTGCTTATCTCTGGGGATGAATTGGTTACTGTTGGGAAGCCGCTGAGATACGGCGAAATTTATAACTCAAACGGTGTTTTTTTGCCTGTTTTACTGCAAAATATTGTGCCGTGCTTTATTAGTACCTGCCAGTTAAAAGATGACTATAAGCAAACAAAAGCCGTGGTCGCCAAGTTGTCCGAAGAGTGTGATTTCATCATCAGTTCGGGCGGAGTCTCTGTGGGAGACGAAGATCACTTGGGCAAAGTTTTTGCTGAATTAGGCGAACTCAAAATCAATAAAATTGCCTTTAAACCGGGTAAGCCTTTCACTTTTGCAACATTTCCCTCCTGCTACGCCATTGGTCTTCCTGGTAATCCTTACTCGGCGTTTGTCTGTACGACAATCTTTGTGCGTTACATTTTACTGCAATCTTATGGCTGTGATTTTTCACCAGCGCACGAATTAATGTTCAAAGTAAAAAGTAATTTTGAACACAAAGGATCAGGTCGTATTGAAATGCTCAAGGTGCAATATAACAACGGAGCATTGAATAAAATGCCACAGCAAGGCTCGGGACACGTTCAGGATATTGCGAACGCCAGCGGTTTAGCAATGATACCCCAACACACAGAAATCAAGGTCGGTGACGATGTCTATTACTTGCCTTTAGAGTCACTGTATAAGATCTAGTTTTCTGCCAAAAGATGGGTATTCATCTCTGCAAAACCGCCTTTAAGACTCAACGAATGGTAGCCTTTTTGTTGTAACCATTGGCTAAGATACAGGGATTTTATTTCCTGTTGGCAAATCAACAGATAAGATTTTTCCGTGTCTAAAATTGCCTCTGCATTCAAAAGTATTTTTTCAAGACTATGATGAATCAGAGGCGGTTTTTTACGGTGAAACAAAAAGTTTTGCAGGAGTTCTATGTCCTGCTTAAATTCTTGTTCATCTTCCAAATTGATCCAAATGAAATTCTCATTCTCAATATCAGAATATTTCACACTGAGTACGGCCTGTTCTTGTTTTTCTCCTGCGTCTTTGACCTTGCATTGAAGACATTTCTTATCAACCTTCAGACCAATTTCATCCATGGAAAAAGGCTTGAAAGAACAGAGGATGGAGTGCGAAAATATTCGCTCATCTTTGACTAATAATTCTATCGCTTTTATCGCCTGCAAAGATCCCAACGAACTGGTCACGGCACTAAGCATGCCAACTTCAGAGCACGGCAAATCACTGGGCAGCAACTTATCAAAACCCGAACAGCTCAAACAGGCAACGCTCTCCCTCAAACTAGGGTCTTTGCGCAAGGAAAAAGGCAACACATTAATAATGCCGTCGTAATGGTAAACGCTGGTGCTAATATAATCTATCTGTTGTTGAAAACACACCTTGTTGAGCAAGATCTTGCTGGCATAATCATCGCTACAGTCTAAAACAAGATCATAGCTTGCCACCAATGCGAGTGCATTGCTTGCGTCTAATTTGACCTCATGCGTTGCAATTTTTATTGTGGGATTTCTATTTTTTAAAAATGTGGCACTGACTTCTACTTTGGATTTTCCTAAATCGGCATAGGAAAAGAGGAACTGTCGTTGCAGGTTGGACTCTTCGACGACATCAAAGTCACATAATCCCATACGCGGAATTCCCATCAAACTAAGATTGAGGCTGAGGGGCGCACCCAGACTGCCCAATCCCACGACAAGAACAGATTTACTTTGTATAAGAGCGTGTTTGCTTTCCCCTAAAAGTTGCCTTTGCCCCCGATAAAATAACGCGTCATTCATAGTTTATGACTTGATTTAAGACTTTCATTGAGCAATCATTCTTCAAATTAAAGCCAAGAATTTTCATCTTTATAAAACTCTTTTTTCCAAATAGGAACACTTTTTTTTATTTCCGTAATGGCCTTATCCATGGCATTAAAAGACTCTGTGCGGTGTTTGGCATAAATGGCAATGTACAAGGCGAGATCTCCTAGCTCCAACGAACCTATGCGGTGAAGGGCGAAAATCGCCTGCAAATGAAACTCCTCACGTATGGATTCCAAGATGCGTAAACCTTCTTTTTCTGCCAATTCTTGATAGCTGCTATATTCCAATCTGACGACGTCTTTGCCTTCGTTATGATTGCGAACTTGCCCAGAAAACTCCAAGATACTGCCACTTGCGGTAGAATTGTAGATGCTCTTATATTTCGCAATATCGTCTTCGAGTGGGGTGGTTTTTAATAAGAACATTTATCCTCCTGAAACCGGCGGAACAAAGACAATGAGGTCGCCATTTTGTGGCAAATAATCTTTGTCGACATAGTTGTGATTCACAGCAACAAGAACATTTTCAAAGGGATAGATTTGCTCTTCTGCATCAAGGTATTTTTGATTAATTTGACGCCAGAGCTCACTTAAGGAACTCGATTCTTCTAACTCAAAGGTATCACTTGCCGTCTGAAATTTTTCTTTGAGTTCGGCGTAAAACTTAATGTGTAGTTGCATATTATCTTCCTACGCTAGGTTGAGATTTTTGACCAAGGTGCAATAACCTTGTCCTGAATTCAATTCTGTTTCAATGATATTCCATGCGGTTTTACAGGCATTGGTCGAACCAGGTAAACAGAAAATAACGGTGTTATTCGCAAGGCCCGCAAAAGCCCTACTTTGTATCGCAGGCAAACCGATTTCGTCGTAAGAAATGCGCCTAAAAATTTCGCCAAAGCCATCTATTTTTTTATCGAGCAAAGGGATGACCGCCTCGAAACTGACATCTCGACTTGTAAATCCCGTGCCTCCCGTCACCAGAATACTGCTTATTTTCGGCTCCGCTATCCATTGCGAAACAAGACTGCGTATGATATAAATATCATCCACGACAATCTCTCTTGCAAGCACATTATGCCCCGCGTTGACGCTGCTTTCTTGCAAAAACAAACCAGAGCTATCGGTTTCTAGCGTTCGGGTGTCCGAAACGGTTAAAATCCCCATTCCTAAAGAACGGAAATCGGCGGTTTTACCATGGGCTGCATGGCTAGAAGATTTTTGATTCAAGGCGTTCTCCTTTAATAATATTGTTCCATAAATAACGATCTGTAGTCAATGTCATTGTCCATTAGTATTTCACTGAGAGAATTTAGCATGGTAATTCCACCGCAAAGATAGATGTTTTTTTGCTCTAAATTTGCAAAGAAAGAACGGTTTTGTTGTTTTAAATAATCGTCTAAGCGAAGATTGTGTATGTTGCTGTTAGAAGGCTCTTTTTGCCCCAATTTTTGCGGATTTTTTTGACTGATAAAATATTCTATGTGAGTAAAATCCTCTGCATGAGGGAACTGGACGATACTGCGTAATCCGCACCAAAGATCATGCGTCAGCTGGGGGTAACTTTTTACCAGAGAATGAAATGGAGCTATCCCCGTTCCAAGGGCGATAAAGAGAGGCGGAACGGTAAAATCGCTATCTTTTAGCGAGAAAAAACCAAGCGGACCTTCGACTAAAAGGCTGTCCCCTTGTTGTAATTGCGCCAAGGCTGAAGACATTTCGCCCTCTGCTATTCTCTTGAAAAAGAACTCCAGATAATCATCGTCTAAGCCAGAATAAATAGAGTACTCTCGCCACACTTCAGTGCCAGCAATAGAGATTTGTACATACTGTCCCGGCTTAAAATCGAGTCCTTGACGTTCTATGCGCAGAATATAATGCTCGGGACAAACAGCTGTAAGGGCTATGACTTTATGCGTTCTCAAGGGAAAATTCTCTCTGAGATAAACGACTAAAAATCATGTTTACCACCCTGTTTAGCGACTACTTTTAATTCCGTAATTTCAATATCATGACTGATAGCTTTGAGCATATCATAAATGGTGAGGCAACAAATACTTACTCCGTGCAAAGCTTCCATTTCTATGCCTGTTTTATAGTGACAGCCCACGGTCAAATTCACTTCTAAGTGTGATTTTTCGGCGATAAATTGAATGTCAAAAGAGCATTTTTCCAGCGGTATGGGGTGGCAAAAAGGGATGACATCGGCTGTTTTTTTCACCGCCATCGTACCTGCAATAATGGCCGTTTGAAACACAGGACCTTTTTTGGTGGTGATTTCATTATTATTAATATGCGGTATAATCTCTGGTGGTAACTTAATTATGGCACGACTTTTTGCCTGCCTGAATGTCGATGATTTACTGCTAATATCCACCATCGTAGGCAGATTTTTTTCGTCAACGTGGCTTAATGTATCAGATTTCATTCATTAACCTCCAATCATGTGCATTTCTATTTTGTTGTTTTTGATTTTGCCCGCATTGATAAAATCTTGGCGTTCCTCAGAATACCTATCTTTTCGCAACTTCCAGCTGTTTATCATTATATCTAATATTTGCTCATCATCTACACTCTTATCACGCAAAAGTTCACGAAAAGGAAGACCTTTGACGCTAAAGAGACAATTATAAAAATCACCTGTGGCAGACAAACGCCCTCTATCGCAAGAAGAACAAAACGGATCGCTGACAGCGGTGACAAATTCAACCAGAGAAGATTTCCCTAAAACTTGATAACGTTTGCCGACCAAAGAATGCGCCGTTTCATCTTGCACAACTTTTTTAATGGCATACTTCGATTTAATTTTTTGGAGCATTTCGCCATAAGACACGGTTTGCGACAAATCCCATTCTATGCTATTGCCAACGTCCATAAATTCAATGAAACGCAAAATGATATTTTTATCCGCAAAGTAATCTATCATGGGTACAATTTCATCGTCATTCATGTTTTTGATGACGACGACATTGATTTTAATGGGCGAAAATCCAAGATCAAGGGCCTTGTTAATGCCATCTAAAATAATACTTTGACGGCCAAATCCACCCGTTATTTGCGTGCTGCGTTTTGCCAAAAGGGAATCGAGACTGACTGTCAGTTGATCGAGTCCGCTTTTTTTGAGACTAGGCAATTGACCGACTAAAAGATGTCCGTTCGTAATAAGAGAGACCTCTGTAATGCCATGGATATTTTTGAGTTTCTTGATCAGAACAGAAATATTTGATCTTAACAGAGGTTCGCCCCCCGTTAATTTCACCTTATTCACCCCCATTTTTTGGGCAATTTTCACCCACCGTTCTATTTCATCAAAAGAGAGCAATTCATTTTTAGGCGCAAAATTAAAGTTCGAAGCATATTTTTCTCTTGGCATACAGTAAGTACACCGAAAATTACATTCATCTGTCACTGAAATTCGTATTGTTTTGAGAGGTCGTCCCAGCTGATCAACTATGTCACTCATTGTTAAGCCTATGCCTCATTGGACTGTAGCGCTTGAGCTTCCGTCCATTCTTCCATCGTATTTATATTATGAACAGAATGCGCATCAACAAGAGATAATATTTTAATATTTGATCTTTTCAACAATTTTTGCAGGCTAAATTCTTTATTTTCTATGCTTTGCTTTATCTTCATTTGTAGAGAATTTTCATAAATAGCCACTAAAGGTTCTAGTCTATTTTCATTTTCAAAAAAGAAACCATCGACCTTTGCTGTAACAGAATCGTCATTAGATAAGAATAAAACTTCTCTTGTTTCGAGTAATTGCATCAAAACATCTTGGTTCAAAAAGGGCATATCGCACGCTAACACCAGTAAAGAATATTGGGGATATTTTTCCATTACAGAAGCAATTCCGCCCATGGGCCCTATGGCTAAATGATGATCAACCACAGTATTTTTATCTAAAAAATAGCTGTCATTTTGTTGATCATCATTGATGGAGAAAACCACTTTTTCCACAAGGTTTTGCAACAATTGGTAAAGCGCTTCTCTTTGCTCTAAGCCAGTGCGAGACATCACCAAACGAGATTTATCTTGCTTCATGCGGGAACTGAGTCCTCCCGCCATGATGACTCCTACAATTGGTCTCATATTTTCTCTATGCGTATGGCTCCTGTTTTAAAAGAAGGTTCACGAGAGAAAGGATCGAATGATTCTGCAATCAGGGCGTTAGAGCCTTCAAAATGCATGGGAACAAAGGTATAGCCTGGTTTAACTTTTTCGCCTAATCGAGTTTCGGCTACAAATTCTCCCATGGGTGAAACGACTCTGACACGTTCACCTTCTAGAAGATTTAACCTCTTGCCATCATGCAGATTGATTTCGATATAAGGTTTGTCTGCCGGATATTGTTTCGCCAATATCGGAGATCTTCCCGTACGAGTCATTGTGTGAAACTGCGAAATACTACCACGACCAGACATAAAATAAAAAGGATATTCCTCGGTGGGTTCTAAGGCAGGTGCCTCAAATTCAGCAAAGAGGAAATTGGCTTTACCGCTGGGGGTGAAGAACTTTTTGTCTTCAAAAAGTCGTCTTTCCGCACTCAATTGTTTCTTGGCATCCTCTTTTCTATAAGGCCATTGAATACCATTTAATCTCTGAAGATGAGCGTAGTCTTCAATGCCTGTAATGTCACAAGGCATGCCAGCACTAAATTTTCTCA
>CAYRNA010000059.1:0-8236 GCA_964425555.1 uncultured Spirochaetales bacterium | reverse complement strand
TAGGACGGAACCCCTGCATAGCCTGACCGTCCTGTGAAGGGGTGTATCCTTTAGGATATGCACCGTAACAGGAGGGGAACTCCCTTAGAGAGGGGCTTCTGCAGATGTGCTGTCTGCGGGGGCGTCTGTTGGGATGACGGCGGCGGCTGGGTTGTCAAAGTGGTAGTAGCTGAGTACGGATTGTCCGTATTTTTTCTGTTTGAAGAAGGTCAGTTGTCCGACGGCGGCGGGGGCGTGGTCGTAGCGTGGGTGATGGACGATGATGATGCTGTGGGGGTGTAGCCAGCTTCGGGCTTGCAATAGGTCGAGGAGGGGGAATTTGTTCTCGAAGGCAAAGGGCGGGTCGAGGTAGACGATGTCAAAGGGTGTGACGGCGGGGTTTTTCCGCAGGTAGTTTTGCACAGAGTTGGTGATGATGACGGAAGGTTCTTTGACCATGCTCAGGTTCTTTACGAGTGTGTCACGTTTGCGTTTGTCCTGTTCGACGAGTACCACTTGAGCGGCGTAACGGGAGGCGGCTTCTATTGCCATCAGTCCCGATCCACTGAAAAGGTCAAGGAATTTGGCTCCTGCAATGTCATTCTGTAAGGTTGAGAAGAGGGATTCACGCATGCGTGACATGGCTGGTCGTGTCTCTGAGCCTTGGGGAAAGGTGAGTTTTCTGCCTTTGTATTGTCCTGCGGTAATGCGCATTACCACTGCACCTCGTCGAGGAGTTGACTGTCAATGTCTTGACTCTGAGTGTCAGCAAAGGTTTGTTTGAGCAGTTGTTTGGCGAGGGGCTGTATGACTTCTGCCTGTAGAAATTGCAATAACTCATAGCTCCATTCACTTTCTGTGTTGTAGAAGGCCAGCTTGTAATCACGACCGAGGGTGTTGCTGTCAATGTCTGTAGCGAGGGAGTCAAGGGCGTCGTTGAAACTGCCTGTAGAGCTGACTAGTCCCAGTTCGGCGGCTTTGCGTCCACTGTAGACACGTCCACCAGCAAGGTCGGGTACGGTTTGTGGTGACAGGGAGCGTCCCACGGAGACTATTGCGAGGAACTGTTGGTAGGTTTGCTGTACGCGATAATCCAGTAGGGAGCGTTGCTGTTCGTTGAGGGGGCTGAGGGGGTTGTAGATGTCTGAGTAAGGGGTGGTTGCCAATGTCTGTGAGGAGATGCCCAGTTTCTCTGTGAAACCAGTCAGTTGCGGCAGAATGGCGAACACACCTATAGAGCCTGTGATGGCTGCGGGTGAAGCGATGATGTTTGTCACCGGCATGCTGAGCCAATAACCACCCGACGCGGCAACGCTAGAAAAATAAACGGCAATAGGCTTGTCACTCTGGGTTGCCTTTTCCACCTTGAGCCTGATCTCTTCGGCAATATTGACAGAGCCACCAGGCGAATCAACCATAATGAGAATGGCCTTCATCTTCTTGTTCGTCACAGCATCATTTAAGTTTTTCGCAAACTCTTTGCCGTCGTTGTTTTCCCAGTCAAAGCTACTGGTTTTGGGGGCCAATGTCCCTCTGATGGGGATGACGGCAATGTTGTTGCCCAGCTGTGAGGCGGGGTTACTCGCTAAATAATTACTGTCAGCAAGGTAGGAGCTTCTGTCTTTCCAGTCTTGTGCTGTCACTATTTCATCAATCAGTTTTTGCTCTAGAGCAAAGGCCGCTTCAGTACCATTTGACGCAATGAGCAAGGGGGCGTAGTTTCTGCTGTAATCTACCATCGCATCAATATCTTTGTCACGGTTAGCGGCAACCGTCGTCAAGTATTGCGTCCAAAGATCACTGATCCAAAGACGTGTATTCTCGTAAGATTCGGGTGAAAAGTTGTTGCGCATATAGGGTTCTACCGCACTCTTATAATTGCCCTCTTTGATGATATCTGGTTTAATATCGTGCTTGGCAAGAAAGTTGCCGAAAAAAACTCGTTGCGAACTAAAGCCCTTGAAAAAGACAGAACCCATGGGAGACAAAGCGATAGAATCGGCATAACTAGCAAGATAATAGCTACTCTGATTAAAGTCATCAGAATAGGCCAACACCGTTTTACCCGTCTCTTTAAATGCGACAATGAAACTTGCCAGATCTTGTAAGTTCGCAAGAGAACTAGAGAAGAAGCTGCCGAAAGTAAAACTCACAGCGACAATGTTGTTGTCATCTTTGGCCTTATATAATAGTTCCCTCAACTGTTGCAGTGTCAGCTGAGATTCGTCTTCAGAGAAAGAAGGAAGATTTTCCCAATTGAGGTGTCCATTAAGATTAATCTGAATAACAGAATTATCTATTTTTTGCCCTTTATTTTGCACAACTTTTTCGTCAGGAATGAGCAAGAAAATCACAGCTATAATCAGACCAAAAAAGACGACATTGAGGATAAATAAGCGTAAATTGTTAAAGAATTTAAAGAGAAAACGGAAGAATTTCATGCAGGCCCCTATTTATATTTGATATAATGATTGTACAAATATGACTTTATTATAAAATAAAAGAAGGCCTTGGACAAGTAAATATCCACTCGCCTTTTTTATTTGTAAAGGAAGTAATTTTTTAGTATATCTTATAACAAGAATCTATACAACGAGCATTTAATTACAAAGGAGATCGCCATGAAAATAAAAATATTACTCATTTTGTTTGTTTTTTTCTTCGGCATAAGTATTCAGGCAGCCCAACCCATTACAGGTTTATGGGTAGCGAGGAGCGATACCGCAGACACCTATTCCATCATCTGCATCTACGAATATCAGGGCAAAAGCCATGGTCGTGTCATCATCATATATGACAACGATGACATCATGGTAGAATCCTTCAAAAACCCCTCTCTGCGTGCCGACAAACTTCCTGGCTCTCCCTATCTTTCTGGCATGGATATTATGCAAAACCTAGTGAATACGGGCGAAAAGTGGACAGGCGGGACGGTCATTGATCCCGAAAGCGGTCGATACTACAAGGCAGAAGCATGGCGAGACGGAGAGAATCTCATCTTACGTGGAAAATGGGGCCCCTTTGGTCGCAACAACACATGGGAGCCCTTTCCAACAGCCAAGCTCCCCCCCAGCATTTTATTGTCTGACTTAGATTTTATCCCAAAACACAAGAACTCTGCCAAGACTTAGCCTCAAATTCATTTCACTGTAAATAAATAAACGGAATATAGCCACGCTCGTGGAGATTTACGACAGTTTTTTAGGCTTGAAATATGTTAATTTTTCTCATATATAATTATACTTCTCGTATAAATTATAAAGATACTATAAGTAGATTATAGAGGAGATAACGATGAAAGCAAAAATTTTACTCATTTTATGTTTCTTTTTATTCAGTGTCAGCTTGCAAGCGGCCCAACCCATTCAGGGCTTTTGGAAAGCCGTTAGTGCGAAAGGAGACGGTTATAGCGTAGTTTACGTCTACGAATACGAAGGAAAAATGTATGGTCGCATCATTATGCTCTATGATCTTGATGGGAAATTGGCGGAATCCTATAAAAACCCTGACAAGCGTGCCGTTGACGTTGCAGGTAGCCCCTATCTTTCGGGCTTAGAAATTGTAACACAGCTTGAAGATACAGGCAAGAAATGGAAGAATGGCACAATCATGGATCCTGAAAATGGCAAGACTTACAATGCCGAAGCATGGATTGAAGGCGACGAATTGATTATACGTGGCAAAGTGGGGCCTTTTGGTCGTAATACGACATGGTATTCAGTTGCGGAAAAAGACTTGCCTGCAGAGCTCATAGGCAACCTCAATTTTACGCCTAACGCCAGTTAACAACGCTTACTCGTAATAGTGTATTCTATGCGTCTTAAAGACAAACTTAGGATAGGCACGGTAGTAAGCTTGCGTTTTTTGTGACCACTCCGTCGCAATTTCATCCTGATAAGCAAACGCTCTTGTCTCATCAAAAATGTTGTGCATGTATTCGACTTCATCTACAGCCCACGCACTGATGTTTTGATTAAAGGCTTGAGCGTTCTTAAAGGTGTCACTCATATAACGTACTTTACTCACATTCCATGCGCTGATGTCGCTATCAAATCGTTGCGCATCATTAAAAGTGTCGTTCAAATTGTAAACGTTAGACGTATCCCAGCCACTAATATCACCGTTAAACTGTCTTGCCTGATGAAACATACTCGCTAACGAACGGACTCTGGCGGTATCCCACTGGCTTATATTGCTGTTAAATTGTAACGCTCCAGCGGCAAAACCACTCAAATCTTCTACATTGGCGGTATCCCACGAAGCAATATCACCGTTAAAATGGGTCGCACCCCGAAAAGTACTCTTCATGCTGATCACTTTACTCGTGTCCCATCCATCGAGGTCTTCGTTAAAATTGACGGCATTCAGAAAGGTGGCATCCATGTTGATGATAGTGCTGGTGTCCCAATTGGCTATGCCTGCAGTCAGAGCATAAGCGCCTGAAAATGTCTTGTATAGGGTTAATGTATTGGCCAAAGAAGGGCTATCAGTCGCCGTGATCACAAGATTTTTCGCAAACTGAAATTGACTGTTGGTGTGGCCCAGCTTTAAACTACCCCACTGACTCACTTCCCGCAATTTGTACGCCATGTTAAGCACACGAGATTGACCAAAGGACCAGCCTTCTATCTCGCCTGAAATAGTAATGGTGTAACGCCCTTCTTTCTCATAAACATGATAATATTTACTGGATCTGTAAGTGACAATATGATCACTAAAACCATCGCCCCAATCTACGGTAAAATCATAAGTGCCATTGTCTACAAGAGGCAAAGCGATTTCACGATTTTCATCTGTCTCCCACACTGAAATAAATTCTTGTGCAAACATAGCAGAGGGCAAAAAGAGAAAGAGTATCACGATAAAAACGTATTTTGCGTGTAGCATGATTCTATCTTCGAATCACGGAGGCTCATATTTGAGTTTTTTATTTCACAAAACAAAGCAAGCGCGGCTACTATAAAAAAATAGTTCTCTCTAAGTGATATCGACCCAAGATTGTGATTGCTGAGACGCAAAAACAGCATCGAGAACGTGAGCATTATCTATGCTCATTTCCTTCGTATACAAATTCGCCGTGCCTGTGCTAACACTTCTGGCAAAGCTGTAAAATTCATTGACGTATTGGTCATCGCAAGGAAGAACAACCGTGCGTGTGCCTATTTTGGTGCTGACCGTAATTTCTAGAGGGCAATCTTTATAGGCGTTAAAAGGCAAGGGGACAACAATCTCGCCGCTACTTCCCAGTATGTGTATGGATTGACTGGCGTACACATTTGTGCCCACCGTAAAACTCGCTCTTGCGTCGCCAAAATCTAACACAGCAGAACTGAAACAATCCACCTTAAAATCTTTGTGCGTATCAAGCAAGCTCATCACTCGTTTGGGCTTACGTCCCAGTAAAAATCTTGCCACAGAAATGGGATAGCAGCCAATATCATACAAGGCACCGCCACCCAGCGATTCTTGATTGCGTATATTGTTGGGATCGGGGTTGTCATAAGTAAAAATACCGTTGATCAGTCTCACCGCGCCTATTTCGCCCTGATCAATAATGCGTTTGACGACTTGCCACTGTTGAGCGAAAGGATACATAAAGGCTTCCATCAGCATAACATTTTTACTGCCGGCATAGGCAAAAGCTTCTTGCGTTTCTTGCGCATTCAGTGTCAGCGGTTTTTCGCACAAAATCGATTTGCCCGCATCGGCAGCTTTCTTAATGTATTCAAGGTGCATGTTGTTGGGCAAAGGAATATAAACCATGGTGATTTGATCATCGTCTAACAGCTCTTCATAACTACCGTAAGCGCATTTTATGCCCAAATCACTTGCCATTGCGTTGGCTTTTTCTTGATTACGTGAGGCAATAGCATAGGGTTCAATAGCCATATCACCCGCTTGTTCCTGTAAAAAAGCCTGTTGTAAACCAAAATGTATGCGTTGCTTGTAGTGCTTAGACGTTCCTAAAATACCCAGTTTAATGATCATATTTTCCTCACTTTCAATTCAATTTTCATACTATAGCAAAGGTGCGAATAAATTGGAAATAGCATTTCGCAACCACTTCAAATTATAGAGTTTGATCTCTTGGTTTTGAGCCAAGATAATGCAAGCTTCTTTATCTATATCAAATTGTTTGCTCAAATTTTTGGCAATTTTCTCATTATAAAACAAGATCGCTACCTCATAATTTAACTTTAAACTTCTTTCATCAAGATTACAAGTTCCCACCAGCGATACCATGCCGTCTATCGTCAGTGTCTTGCTGTGCAAAAAACCTTTTTTATATTGGTATATTTTGATGCCTGCATTTAATAATTGCGGAAAATAAGTCTCTGCGGCCCAAAATGGTATGCGTTTATCAGGAATTCCCGTCATCATAAATTCTATTTTCACACCAATGAGGGCGGCATTCACAAGGGCATTGGTCAGTGTCCGTGTCGGCACAAAATAAGGACTTTGTATTCTAATGTGTTTTTCCGCACCATGGATAGCCGTCAAAATCACATTTTCCATTGCTGACCACGTCGAGTCAGGCCCACCAAAAACAACATGCGAAAGAACCTTGCGTTTCGTCAAGTTGGAAATGAGATTGGCATTTTTTTTGTCCACACTGTGTATAAACAAGCCATTTTTTTCTTGCGCAAGCTTAAAGTCCCTGCCTGTACTTGCCCTCTTTCTTCTTTCTTTGTTGCTATTAAACCAATCAGTCTTAAAAATAGACGCCAGTATTTTCGCCGCTTCTCCCGTCACACGAACATGGGTATCACGCCATAGATCAAAACGAGGGCCTCCATCTATGTATTCTTGGGCCATATTCATGCCGCCCGTATAGCCAATATGCTCATCGATGACAATAATTTTTCTATGCGTTCTATGATTAATGAAAAAACGAGAAACAGGATTGCGCAGGTCAAGAAAATATTTGTAGTTAATATTATTCTGCTTCAGTTCTTTGCGATAAGCGTGCGAAATCGTATTAAAAGAACCCAGTCCATCAAAAATGAGATACACTTTTACGCCTTCTTGCGCCTTTTTTATCAAAAGATCTTTTATTTTGATGCCCAAACTATCAGAACGCCAAATAAAATATTCCATGAGAATGCTCTGTTTCGCTTGCTTTATGTCTTGAAATATGGCCTCAAAGTGCTCTTCTCCATTATAATGAAGAGTCACATCGTCACTCCAAAAAACAGGTGTCTTGCAGACTTTTTCAACAATAAAAAACAGTTTTCGCACCAGTTTATTATAGACAATATCTCCCCACTGTTGCACATATTTTTCTTGTTTTATGCGCCGTTCTGCCAATCCCAGAGAAAAATCATCTTCAGGAATTTGGCTCATAATATTCTTGTATTTTCTTGGCGTACCAAAACTAAAAAAAAAGAGGGGGCCAATAATAGGAAGAATCCACAGCACCAAAAGCCATGAAAGAACCACAGAACTCGATTGATTGCAACGCAACAAAACAAGCATAGCGCTCACCGTCGCAATCGTGTAAACCGCAAAAAATATGAGAGAATACATATCATTCAGTATAATATTCATAGCGTAAATGCCCCCGCACTAATCCAAAACATAAAACCAGAGCGCTTGTGCAGGCAACCAACCCGTATAGCCATTGCTATCTTCAACACTGACAAAATACCAATTTGACCGTTTCTCTAAGACCTTCACATTTTGCCCCGCTTTCAGAGATAAATTACTCAAAGGATTGCTCAAATTGTCTTCCAAATACAGTTGCGTTTGCGAATTAATCATGGCAAAAGAATTTTTCTCGGGATAATCCGCATAGAAAAAAGTGACAGCCAAATAACAAAGCAATACTATACTCGCAAAGAAAAACTGTAATTTGTGCGTCTTTTTCTTTTTGAACAAAAGGAATAAAAACAACAGAGAAAACCACGTAATAATGACTGCGGAGAAAGTCAAAAACATAACGGTAGGAACTTTTTGAAGCCATGAAAATGCCATTTTTTGCCATGAAATGACAGGATTCAGATTGAGTTCTTTGTATAAAATTTCTTTGTTTTGCTCGAGATCAAGCTTGGAACCGAGAAACCATTCCGCTTGTAAAATATAGAACAGAGATCTGACTGAGTCACCTGCTTTAAAGCTGGCCACGCTCGCATTTTGATAAAAATATGGCATTTTTTGTTGTTGCGCAATTTCGGCAAAAAGTTTACTGGCATGAGCGTAATCTGTCAGATTAGAATTCTCTTCAGCCTTCTCATAAACTCTAAAAGCGAGGTCTTCA
>CAYRNA010000058.1:0-8510 GCA_964425555.1 uncultured Spirochaetales bacterium | reverse complement strand
AACTCTCGGCTCTTCAAACTTGCGGACACCGAGCTTGACGATCTTTTCTCGCTCTATATCCAGCAATGCCCACCCTATTGACGTTGTGCCTATATCCAGACCTAGGGTGTAGGTACTTTTGGAAGCTTGAGAGTGCTTATGTGAATCTTTTTCCATTTGTGCTTGTCCTCTTTTTTATAAAAATATATTGACTATTATAATTCACCATGTTACAATAAGTCAAGTTATAGTTACTTTGTATACTAAAGGAAATGGTAAGGCACTACTATAATAAGGCCGTATGTCGCAAGACAGTGGGCCGAACAGTTTGTTCATGGCGTTTACGTTGTGAACAGTTTGCTCGTTGCGATCTTTTTCGTAACGAGCATCTTTTTTTAGGGGAACTCCCCCACAACATATTCTAGCAATAACAAGAAGGTCAAAGATGGCAAATATAGTTTTTATAGGGACGAGTTTAGACGGTTACATTGCGGACAAAAACAATGGGATAGACTGGTTGCAGTCTGTGCCTAATCCCGACGGTTCTGACATGGGATATGCCGAACACACAAAGAGTATAGATGCGCTTGTGATGGGGCGAAATACACTTGAACTGGTGATCAGCTTTGGCATAGATTGGCCTTATACTAAGCCCGTATTTGTGCTCAGCAATACAATGAAAGCTGTGCCTGAAGGTTATGAGGATAAAGTCTTTTTACGAAAAGGTGAGTTGAAAAAGATTGTCGCAGATTTGAACGATGAAGGCTACAAAAACCTCTATATCGATGGCGGTGTCACGATACAAAATTTCCTCAAAGAAGACATGATAGACGAAATAATAATCACCACTATCCCCATTCTTTTGGGCGGGGGCATTCCTTTATTTGGTGAGCTGAGTGAACCTTTACGCTTCAAATGCACCAAGTCAGAGCAACTGATTAATGCTGTTTGTCAGAGCCGTTTCGTACGAGAACGTTAAGCGAGTCATCCTTTTGTGCATCATGACACACAAAAGGACAATGTTTATAGCTTATGTTATCTTTGAGATTTTATTGCTCGTAGCTTGTACCTTCTAAAGATATGATGCCGTCTTTGGCCAAGGCATAAGCATTCAAAGAACTGATATTGGGCGTTCTGCCGTCTTCAGATACAGGAATAGAAATCTCACCGTTCTCAATTAAAGCGTACACTTCTTGTTGAACATTGGGGTCAATATTCATTCCAATCACTTCCCAATTGTTATCCACAACGGGAGTCACAACGCCATTTTTTTGCTCTTGAATGTATTTGATGATGAGAGTTCTAATGCTTCCGTCGGCGTATTCTAAAGCTGAATCATAAATCTTGTCTTCTTCGTTGAAAATGCCTTCATTGAGCATAGCACCAAATCTGTAATTATTCACGGCAACGGATATTTTCATGTCATCGCTGATAGGCTCGCCGTTGAAAGTGAGATCAACGATGCGTTTGCCTGCTTCTTGAGACACGTCAATTTTGTAATCTACGCCATCAAACATATCGTAGTTATAGCCTCTGATTTCGGGGTTAAAACTCAGGGTTAAATCGCCTTCTTGAAACTGATTGTAATAAGCGGCGGACCATTCCATATATTCTTTGAGTTGCTTGCCTGTAATTTCAACGCCAATGAGAGTGTTGGGATATTTATAGATATTGACAACGTCTTTTTTGGTGAAATCTCCAGCGAGTAAATTCATGTCAGTTTTAAAAGCAGCGGCGGAAGAGACATCTGTTTTCGCATAAAACTTTTGCACTTCGTTGATAAAATCGATGAGGGCGGTGTCTTCTACCTGAATTGTCGGAATGCCTTTTGTTACGGTGGTATCTTTGATAAAGTCTTGCTCTATAGAACCTATGACAGCGTTGGCATCCGCAATTGATTCTTCATGGACGTAGGCGTATTTTTGCGCCAATTCTTCATCCGCTTCGTAGTCCGTTGTGTCAATGTTAGAACTCGCTTTCTCAACAACGCTCCAGTCGCCATCTTTATTTTCTAGCGTCAAATCTATTCGGGAAACGTAGGCACCATAAGCACCCGGTTCCACCACGAGAGTGTCGCCTATCATTTCGCCAGCTATGCTACTATGAGCGTGACCAATCATCGCAACATCAAGTGTGGGATTCGCTTCTATCATGGGCCTTACGCCATCCGTACCAGAATATTCTGGATCAAGGCCAAGATGAAATACGCCAACGAGTACATCTGCGCTATCACCTATTTCGTCAATGATTTTCGTCAGCTCCTCTACAGGATCAGTGAATTTCAGCCCCGCATAATTTGCAGGAGTGGAAGCTTCCCAGCGGGGAATATTGGGAGTGACCATGCCTATAAGTGCAATTTTGACGCCCGCCACTTCCATGATGGTGTAAGCGTCGTATTTTCTGGTGTTAGTTGCCGTATCATAAATATTGCCGACGACGACATTAGATTGAATACCAGCAATAGATCTATCGAGGTAATCAAGCCCAAAATTAAACTCGTGGTTACCCACAGTCCACACGTCATAACCGATGTCGTTCATCACTTCTATGATGGGGCTAGGCTCTTGAGCCATAAACAATTCTATTGAGTTATCTTGAGTGGTATCGCCCGAATCAATGAGCACTACATTGTCCGTTTCTGCGCGCACCTCTTTGACAATGGACGAAACCTTAAGAAGTCCTGCGTTTTTGTCTTCTTCATTGATGGCATAATCCCACGGGAAAATGCGACCGTGTATGTCGCTCGTGCTCAGTAATGTAATGTTCACTTCGTTTTTACTACCACAGCTAAAAGTTAAAATAGCGACTAATACAATAATCGCTCCAGCTATAAAATTGTTTCTCATTTATTTCTTCCTCATAAAAGTTGATGTTTCTCGATGTTATATCGGTTACCCACAATATATATAAAAATTGCTTGAATTGCAATACGACAAAAGGCTAGAGCGAGGAAGTGTGGGGGAGAGGGAGTTTAATTATCTTTAGCAATCCTTTTAACCTTTTACGCCACTACCCAAAGTTTTGTCGGCATTCATGGATTTTTCAATAAAGAACATAAAGAAAATGTTGGGTATCACTAGAATCAAAGAGATAACGGCGGCATTGGGTCTGACGAAATTGTAACCCAAAAAGCTGTATAAGATAGTGGGGACGGTTACGAAATCGGGAGAACCAAGAATAAAAGCGATGTTAAATTCTTCTATGCTACGAATAAATATAAAGATAAAAGATGCAAAAATAGAAGGTCGGACTAAAGGCATATAGGCCGTCATCAAAACAACAAATTTATTGGCACCCAAGTCTCTTGCCGCATCAATTTGATCCTGAGGAATCTTTTTAAATGCGGACGATATTATGCGTATGCTATAGGGTAAAAAAGAGAGTGTGTGACCGAGGAGTATGCCCAGAAATTTATTTGTAATACCAATACTATAGAGAAACTGCGAGAAAAAAAGAGCAATAGTCACACCCGGTATCACCATGGGTAGCAAGCTTATGAGTTCTATCGTGTTTTTACCTTTAAATTCAAATCGTCCTAGAGCGTAAGCTGTGGGGAGAGTGAGTATAATACACAAGGTGGCAACAATAGGCGCTAAAGTGTAGCTGTTTCCTAGAGCTTCTTTAATGGCTGTGAGTTCCCAAACGTGTTGCCAACGATCAAAAGAAATTTCTTTGGGGAAGAGGTCGGGATAACTCCACGGCGCTTCTGGCGACACAAGGGACCACAAGATAGCAATGAAAAGTGGTACGAGGACGCTTAACAGTGCAACTGAGATAGCAATGAACAGAAAAGTTTTCTCAACGGTGGGTAGAATGCGATTAAGTTTAGATGACATTTTGTATTCCTTTCAGCTGGAAAGGTTTTTCCGTGCGTGTAAATATAGATGATATCAGCATCAAAAAGACTGTACCCAAAAGAGAGGCAAGCATAAGTAAAACAGTGACAACCGCCGCTTGATTCACTTCAAAAAATTGCTTAGATAAAACAAACATATACTGTGAAAGTGACAACAGCGAACGTGGTCCAGCTACAAGGTTAAATGAAAAATCTCCCGCCGCTCCAATAAAGACAATGATCATCACAGCCCTCATGACAGAAACCGTTAAAGGAAAAATAATTTTCCACAGGATGGTGATTTTTTTGGCGCCTAAATCTCGTGCGGCATCTATAACCTCTGTTGATATTCCACGTATAGAGGAGGTCAATAACAAAAGAGCAAAAGGAGTGTTCTTCCATATTTGTAAAATAACAATTCCAATGCCATATTGATCATTTTGCATGCGAATGGGTTCGGCTATAAATCCTACCCTTACAAGAAATTGGTTGATAATACCGTGAAACGCAACAATATTGAGAAATAGAAATGCAGCGACCAAACCAGGTATGAGCATAGGAATACGCAATATACCCGTAATCACAGAAGAACCTTTAAAGGAGTTTTTCAGCCATAACGCCAAGGGATAGGCAACCATAATAGAACCCAACGCTGAAAATATCCCTTGCCTTAACGAATAGAAGAAGAATTTCCATGTTGTTTTATTGCTTAAAACTTCTTGCCAATGCTCAAGCGTCAGTTTGCTTTCTCCCACGGTATTATAAAGGCCAAAGCTCTGTAAAATGGCCATCACAAGAACAACAATAATAAAGAAGAGAATAAACCCTATCGCAGGCGAGAGTAAAAGAATGAGTTTTGTTTTTGAAATAGATTGTGTCATTGGACTATCTCTTGTTTTTCTAAAAAGAAAATCTTTTGCGGGGGAATGCGGAATCGTATTGTTGAATCTAGAGGCAAAGGCATATCTTCTGTAATTTCTAGGTTAAAGTGACACGATTTCAAGGATGCATCGTGGGCCATGATGTGGGTACAGTTTCCCAAAAAAGCAGATTGCTCTACAAGTGCATCAACGTGATTATCGGTTTCGAGGGAATTGGTTTGAATGCTTTCAGGTCGCCAACCTATGTAAATCTTTTTATCAACGGGAGCTTTTTCAGAGAGAGCGGTCAAAGTACCGAGCGGCGTTTTCAGTTCATAAGAATTACCCTGTTGACTTATCACTTCAGCGGGCATAATATTTGCCGTTCCAATGAAATCGGCGACAAAGCGGTTATTTGGCAAATTGTAGATCTCACGAGGTTTGCCTTCTTGCTGAATTTGCCCCTTATTTAAAACAAAAATTTTATCTGACAGCGCAAGAGCTTCACTCTGATCATGGGTTACATAAATAGCGGTAAATTTAATCTGCCGTTGTAGTTCTTTAATTTGAAATCGCACTTTTTCCCGCAACTTTGCGTCTAAATTAGACAAGGGTTCATCAAAAAGTATTAGCTTGGGACGCATTACCATGGCTCTCGCCAAAGCCACACGCTGTTGTTGTCCCCCTGAAAGTTGAGAAGGAAGTTTGTCGGCTTGCTCACCTATATCAACCAGATCCAAGGCTTCCTTCACACGGGCATAGATTTCGTCTTTGGGCACTTTTTTTTGCTCTAAGCCAAACGAAACATTTTTCGAAACGGTGAGGTGGGGGAAAAGAGCGTATGATTGAAAACACATAACCGTGTCTCTTTGCTCTGGCGGAAGTGTGTTGATTTGCTCGCCATCAAGGTGCAAAGTCCCTTGGTCAACTTCGTGAAAACCGCCAATACATTTGAGCAAAGTTGTTTTTCCACAACCTGAAGGACCAAGAAGAGTGATAAAATCACCCTGATCTGCTTCGAGAGAAATATTGTTGACAGCGGTAAAGTTATCAAATTTTTTAATAACATTTTTAATTTCCAGATAGGCCATGAAAATTCCTTATTTAGCGTATGATTTTTTGGATCATAAAGATGGGTAGGGTTGGAAAGAGGACATATCTTTAAAAGAACAATAAACAGGAGCACCTATGTCAAATTCGGGAAGATTACTTATTAACGCAGACGTTTGTTCGACCAAGAGTTGCTTCTCTTCTTTCTTTTCTTCGTTGTTTAATTCACTGATATAATAAGCGTAGGAAATGTGAAACTTGTAGGTTTTGTGATCGGGCCAATAAATACCTGTCGCTTGTGCAATTTGATCTCTAAAAATGGACAGAGAATCTTTTGTTTTATCATCTGCAGGTACAATCCACAGGCTATTTCCACGTACTTCTTGTAATTTCATTTTATACGATGTGGGGAATTTTACTTTTTTAATGGCGTTACAAATAAGTGCGTTCATTTCTTCAAAAGGCGTTTTGTTGTCAAATTTCGAGCTCCAACCCGCTCCGTTTCTGTCTTCTTCGTTGTCGTTGTATAAAACGAAGTTTGTCATATGATAAGACGGCTCTGGTAGAAAGGCAAAATGATGCGCATAGGAAGTATTTTGATTTTCACGACTTATTTTTAGTACTTCCTGATAAATGGCTTCATTTTTTGCCATAGGGCTGATGATGGTCGCCCCCAAAAAAGGTAAGAAATTACCTTTTTCGTCAAATTTATAATGAACATCTTTTGTAAATTTTTGTGCTTGCATTCAAGATCCTTCCTTGCTTTTTGCATTAATATCAAAAAGCAAGTTTTGTGTTAGTTTTCCTGTTATTATTCAACAAGAATATTTTGAAGGAATTGTTTTTTTGCCTCTATCTCGGTGTCGTTATCGAACATCGTGGTAGAATATTGTCGCATTTCTGCTGGAATTAAGGCCTGTGAACTATCGGCTTCGCTGTTTTGCGGAGCCGCACCAAAAGTAACGTTTAATGCGGTTTGTGTTTCTGCTGAAGTAAGCCATTCTAAGAAAAGAATTGCTGCCGCGGGATGGGGTGCATTGAGGGGAATTCCTGCAACATTTCCACTGCCAGCCATGCCCATTTGTGGAATATAGAATTGCAACTCTTTATCGATAGCACCTTGATTTTGCAGAGAGCTTAAATGATCTTCCCATGCGGGAGTAATGATAAATTCACCGTCACTCAATCGTGTTAAACTATCGGCGTTGGATGCCGTGATAACATAATCATCACGGTATTGTTTGAACCAATCCCAAACCTGAGCCCACTGAATAGTATCAATAGAGGCCTGTTCGCCTTGTAAACCGACGTTTCTGATAACTGAACGAATAAACGCGACACCAGCGCCACCGCCATTGGGATCATTAAAGGCAAACTGAGAAGGATTTTGCACCATATAAGTCTGTAATTCTTCTAGCGTTTGCGGAAGTTCTTCGAAAGTAATTCGTTTTGGGTTATAGGCAAATCCTGTTTGATTTCCCCAGTAAGCCAATGCGTAGCCTTGTGAATTTACCCCACCTATCGTTTCAATACGTGTATCGTATTGAGGTAAGAAATCCAAGGAACCAAACAAGTACTCTGACATATTTTCAGCGACCTGACTATCAATACCAAAGGCAATAACATCAGTATCTCCTACAGGTCTATCTTTTGAGGCAATCAGTTTATCGTTATTTCCCTCAGAAGTTCCTTCGGGGATTTGGACTTCAATTCCATATTTATTTGTAAATTCTGCGGCGAGTTGTCTAAATTCTGGTTGATAATACCAGACATTCCAAGTTACGCTCCCTTCTTGCTGAGCTGTTTCTACAATCTCGCTCCAGCTCATCTGGCTAACGTCTTGCAGTGTGTAGTTAAGCGCTTCTTCTTTTTTGTTACAGCCAACGAATAAAATCGTTGTTAATATTACCCAAAATAATGGTCTCATAAAAAATCCTTAGTATATAATTGATATGTTTTTGTGTTTTTAACTTGTTTTTTCTTGCAATAATTTTACTTCAAACTCCTTGATATTATTCTCTTTTAATAAAAAAACTTTCTAATACAATATCTTTGCGGAGAGCAAAAATATCTTTTTTAAGCATTATTTGAAAGCCCAAATAAAAATGGTTGAAAGCGGTTTCGCCTTGTTCAAAAATCTGGTGATCGACAGAATTGAAATTTAGCATTTGAGCGAAGGGCGAGTTGTCGTAGCCTGTTACACGGTTGTGCAATCCCAGAGAATTGAGGTGTGTTTTGAGCAAGAGTGCCACCAAGTCAGAAAGGCAAAAGAAGGTATCTTGTGGTGATTTGACATTGATTAAAGGCAAGATTTTCTGCACAGACATGGGAGAATAGTCTTCTAGTTCAATAATCTGTGTTTCACAGTTCTTGAAAATCTGAGTAAAAAGGTTCTTTTTATCTCTACGCTGACTAAATTTTTCTTCTTTAATCGTAAGCAAAATAGCCCTTTGTGTTTTGTTGTGGTACTGATAAAATAATTTTTCTAGCCCATTTAAATTGGCTTCTACTTTCCCAACGATACAGGGAGAAAGAACATCTTCCCAAGGATTAACAAGCACCGCTGATAATTTTTGCGTACCGAGCATCTGTGCACTAGTGGCATTTATCAGAGCGCCTATAATAATTAAACCATCGACCAAGCCTAAAAAAGACATTTTTGCAATAAAATCATTTTGTTCTCGAGGATGCATGTCATATAAAATAAGCTGATAACCCAATTTCTTCGCCGCTGATTTTATGCCGGCAAGCAACTCTCCCACATAATGTTGAGAGGGTGTATTACT
>CAYRNA010000057.1:0-8688 GCA_964425555.1 uncultured Spirochaetales bacterium | reverse complement strand
GTGCAATTCTTCTTGTTTTAAGTGGTGCTTGAGGTAGCTACTAAATCTCTCTTGTTGGGGATGCTCCTTTGCCTCGCTATCAAACCACTTTGAAATAAGGTAAGAACTTAATTTTCGTGGATACTGCAAATATAAAGTGGTCTTGTCTTTTAATATATAAAAGTTCTGTATTTTTGCCTGCTTTTGTTGTAATTCTTCATAAAAAAGGCTCTCTAGTTTGAGATAATGTTGCCCTAGCTCTGTGTCAAGAAAGTCGGCACTCATGTACAGACTGGGTCGTGAGCTGTCTTGCCAATTGGGACTCCACGCACACAAAGCCGCCGTACTTGCACTGTCACTAGTGTGTTTCGCTCCTGCGGTCGTGAGCCACTGGTAGTGAGTTTGCAACCACGCATGGTTTTGTTCGAGATCACCTATGATGTTGATGCCCTGTTTGTGTTGCTGGGCAAAGGCCTTGAGTTCAAGCAGTTGCGGGCGTGAATGCACCTCTAGTATTTTGACCTTGTCTTTGGCTTCTAAGAGAGCCTGCTTTTGACTGAAAAAAGCCTGAATGTCTGCGGTGCCGAGCACGGTGTAAAACTCCCACAAATAGGCAACGCTAGAGGGTGAGAGCAGATTGATGACGGGGTGTTGCGGGTCTGGCTGTGAGCTGGCACAGATTTGCTTGACGAAAGAGAGGCGTTGCTCTAGCTCTAGGTCAATTTCATGCTGGCTTAACTGTTGCTCTTGCTCGGATACGCTCTTGTCTATCAACTGTCTGCGGTAGATGACTTCCTTTTGTATGGTGGCCTCGTAGCCTTGAGACGTGGGTTGGTAGAGAGACCGCCCTGCAAATTCTTGCGGTAGGTAAGACTGCACAACCCAGTGGTCTTTATAGTCGTGGGGGTACAGGTAGTTGGCACTAAAATGTTCGCCTGAGTCGCTGGGGGTAGGATTACGCAGGTGTTCGGGGACTTGGTTGCGGCCCTCTTTGACCCACTCAAAAGCGGTGTTAATCGCCAGTGTTGTATTAGACTTAGGGGCGGTGCTGAGGTAAAGTGCCATTTGTGCAAGGATGAAGCGCCCCTCGGGCAGTCCCACTCTCTCAAAGGCTTGGGCTGCTGTCTGAGTGTGTATCAGTGCTTGCGGACAGGCCATGCCCACGTCTTCACTGGCACTGATAATCATGCGTCTGATAATGAACTTGACGTCTTCGCCCCCTTCTAGCATTTTTGCCAACCAGTACAAAGCGGCATCGGCATCAGAACCACGAATAGACTTGATAAAGGCGCTGATACTGCTGTAGTGTTCGTCGCCCTTTTTGTCGTAGCCGTTGACAACACGTTTATTCATTTGTTGCCAGAGGGCATAAGTCAGCTCAATCTCGTCGCCGTCTACGGGCAGTGTATCGCTGTTTTGTTGCGACGCCAAGTGAAACAAGGCCTCGAGATCATTGAGCAATATACGTGCATCTCCCTTAGAGGCCTGCACCAAAGAATCAGTCACTTTGTCATCTAGCTTACAGCGGTAGGCACCGTAGCCACGTTCTGCGTCAGTCAATGCCCGCTCGAGTATCACACGCAGGTCGTCCTCGCTGAGCAAGGTGAGTACATATATCTGTGATCGACTTAACAGGGCGTGGTTCAACTCAAAGTAAGGGTTCTCTGTGGTCGCCCCTATAAAAATGATGGTGCCCGATTCTATCCACGGTAACAAGGCATCTTGTTGGCTCTTGTTCCACCTGTGTATTTCGTCTATGAACAATATGGTTTGTTGCTGTTGCTCCAACCTTCTTTTGGCAGCGTCTATCACTTCTCGCAGGTCTTTAATGCCACTAAAAACGGCGTTGAGTGCAACGAAATGTTTGTTGGTTTCCTGTGCGATAATATGCACGAGGCTAGTCTTGCCCGTACCAGGGGGGCCTTGTAAGATGAGCGATGACAGTGCGTCTAGTTTAATGGCTTGTCTGAGAGGGGCGTTCTCTGCAAGGCAGTGCTTCTGACCCACGTATTCTGCCAACGTTCTGGGGCGTAAACGTGTCGCCAAAGGCTGTTGCCCCGACATTAAAGGTTCAAATAGTTCCATTCCAGACAAGGGTCTTAAGCGAAAGCCGCCGTCAAGGCCTTGCTCAGTTCTCCTTTCAGCTCCGCCAAACTAGCGTCAAACTGCGGTTGATACTGCTCTATCTGCTGTCTCACACTCTGTACAAACTCTTGGTCATCTTCCATAGCCATGGGCATGACTTGCCCCGTTTGCTCTTCGTATATCTGTTTCTTTTGGGCAAACTGCGGTGCGTACATCTTCTTGACCTGTTCTGTCACTTGCGTCTCAAGGCCACGGTATTGTGTGCCTAGCTCTAGCAAGCTTTGCGAAAGGAGGGCAAAGCTCTCATCGCCCTTGAGCAGTGTAGAAAGTATTTCGAGCAAAGACATTAGCGTCTTGGCCTGCGCCTCATTGCGACAAAGCACAAAGTTCTTTTCCACTATGCCTACAAAGACATTGCGTACGGCCTCTGCCTTGAGTGCGGTCTGCACCTCTTCTACTACGAAGTCGTTCTTGAGGACACTTGCGGTGAGCACTTGGGCTTTTTCTGTGGCCTGCTTGCGGTGCAAAGCCTCTTTGTCGGGTTTGATGGATGCGGTTCGCTCTAATGCCAAATCTAATGCACTTTTAATCTCTGCCATGTTGTTCTCCTCAACTCTATCCTTATTTACCTGCTAATATGATAGCGCAGGTGTTGACAATGTCTTCTATGGTTGCGCCACGAGACAGGTCGGCAAACGGTTGGTTAAAGCCTAGCATAAGGGGGCCGTAAGCGCCTGCACCTGCAAACTGCTGTACCAACTTATAGCCTATGTTGCCTGACTGGAGGTCGGGAAAAATGAGGGTGTTCGCTTGCCCTGCAACGGCTGAATTCTTGGTTTTGATCTGAGCGACTACGGGTGAAATAGCGGCGTCTAACTGCAACTCTCCCTCAAAGTTTATATCGGGGTACTTTTCTTTGGCTATTTGCGTGGCTTCTACAACTTTGGTGACAAGATCACCCTTGCCCGAACCGAGGGTAGAATAAGATAGCAAGGCAACCTTGGGTTCTACGCCCAAGTAGCTCGCACAGGCCTTGGCACTTTCGCCTGCAATATTAGCGAGTTCTTCGGCGTTGGGATTGACTATGGTGGCGCAGTCAGCAAACACAAACAGGCCGTTGGCTCCCATTTCTTTGTTGGGTACTTCCATAATAAAACACGAGCTTGCCAAGGCAACATCGGGCTTGGTCTTGATTATCTGAAAGCCTGCGAGCAACACGGCACTGGTTGCGGTAATGGCACCAGCAACAAGAGCATCGACGTGGCCTAAACGCAGTAACAACGCACCAAAGGCAATGGGATCCAGCACTTTCTGTTGAGCTTCACTGAGCGTGAGGCCTTTGTGCTTTCTTAACTCAAAATAAGTTTGCGCAAAAGTGTCTTGCAACTCTGATGATTGGGGGTCTATCAGTGTACACGCCGACAGGTCTATCTTCTCTGCCTTGGCGACGCTTTGTATTTGGGCGACATCGCCTAACAACACCACTTCACTCGCGAGCTTCTGTTGGATGATGGCGACAGCGGCGTGCTGTATGCGTGGCTCGCACCCTTCTGGTAATACCAACTTTCTGTTATTGAGTTGCGCTTTCTCTTTACTTGCTGTGATGAAATCCATGACTTAACTCCTCGTTTCCTTCAATTAATCTTCTATAATAAACTGTTGTATAGACAGTGCGTTTAACTTAAATTGCCTCTGCTTGGCAAACTCCTTGACATCGTTTCTATCAACATCGCCGACCAACTGCAACTGACCCCACACCCTAATGGGAAGGTCTTCTTTGATATCGACGACAAAATTTACCTCGACGGGTACCACGCCCTCTAACACTTTCTGCCTTTCGTAGCCCACCAAGAGGTTAAACTCCAAGGTCTGCGTCTCTTTGTTGAGTACGAGGTTGCCTATAGCGCCCGTCCACATCACAAAGGTATTGTCGTACAAGGCGGGAAATTTCTCTACCTGTGCGTAGCCAAAGGACGGATGTTCGGGCCACGTGGGCTCTGTCTCGAGGCGGGGCTCAATGGCCAAGACACGCTGTTTGATCAACACACTTGCATTGGAAAGCATTAACTCGTTGATCATGCGTTGGGCCTGATTGTCCTCGCCGTCAAGAAAACGCTTGTTGACCTCTTCGTACAACACTTGTATGGCGTTGCCGTTAAGGGTCACGGGAAATTCCCCATCGAAAGTAACGAGGTTCTTCTGATCGTTGAGACTCAACACAGGCAACACACGTGAGGGCGCATCCTCGACAACAACGGGCGCTTCGACCACTTTGGTTTTATCAAGATACCACCAGTAGCCTAGCCCCGTCAAGCCCAAGGTAAAGGCGACAATAGCCGTCACTGACAAGACTTTCTGCCTGTCCACATAACGGGGAATGGGCGCTTGCAATTTCTTCTTTTGATCGAGGCCCAATACAAAGGGCAAATGGTTGTCTTCTTTGCGGAGCATGTTCAGCCCACGCTTGGCGTACTTGTTGCTCGAATCAAGATCCATGACCTCCAACCAAAGCTTTAACGCTTCGCTCCTATTGCCTTTTTGTGCGTGCAAAATAGCAAGGCTCAACAGCGTGTCGACATTACGTTCTTCGCTGGCGTAAATCTTATAATAGTAAGCCTCTGCCCTATCAAGGTCATTGATTTCAAGGCTGGCTTTGGCGACAAGATTATAATAATGTAGGTTGTTTTTATAGTTAAAGACATTGCCTTCTAGCTTTGTCAGCACATCGTGAAACCGACGTTGTTGCAATAGTATAAAGGCTTCGTTTAAAAGAGGGTCGGCAAACTTCATACTCTAACAGTTTTGCAGGTCAGACAAGAAGCGAATGGGATCTTGAGCGCCAAAAAAGGCAGAACCCGACACAACAACATCAACGCCCGAGGCCTTCACCTCTTTGATTGTCTGGGCGTTGACTCCACCGTCAATGGACACGAGAAAGTCTTGTTTATTGGCAGTGCGTCGTTCTATCAGGCGGGTGATTTTAGTGAGTGTTTGTGGGATCAATGCCTGACCGCCGAAACCTGGATTGACGCTCATGATCAAGACAAGGTCGACGAAGGGCAAAAGCTCTTCTATCTGTGCAAGGGGGGTTGACGGCACAATGGCAACGCCAGCTCTCAATCCGAGGTCGTGAATGTGCTGAATTTCTCTGTGAGCGTGGCAGACGGCTTCTATGTGAAAGGTGATGATGTCGGCGCCTGCTTTGGCGAAGCTGTCGTAGTGTTTGGCGGGGTTCTCTACCATCAAATGAACGTCAAATACCTTGTTGGACAGCGGTCGTAAACTTTTGACCATGTCCTGTCCAAAAGAGATTTCAGGGACGAACGAACCGTCCATAACATCAATGTGAATGTATTCGGCACAACTCTCGTTGATGACAGCTAGCGACGTTCCCATGGCAGAAAAGTCTGCTGACAGGATGGATGGGGCACAGATAATCTTTTTACTCATAGTGAAGAGTATAATTATAGTTTTTTTTTACTCTAGTGTTTTACGCTATAAAAGTGTGTGAATGCTCGAGGTAAAGGCACGGGGGCTGAAAGGATGACTGTCGGCTGGGGCTCTCTCTTTGCGGAGTTGGACTCTGTATGAACGAAGACGATTTTGCTGTTTTAGAGGGGCTAGATTGCAAAGCGAAGCGTTACTTTTCGCCCAAAAAAGAACACCACAGCCCATGTTTATGGCAAAGAAAAGAGCTACAAACTAGATCAAAAAACGGAATTGCACTATACTTGAGCCAGTTGCGGTGGCGCATCATTTTATACGGGGAGCGAGATTGCTATGTCGGAAAATTTACAGTTAGGTACGATTCTCTCGGGGCTGAAAAACACCTACACGGTGATGACGGAGGGCGGCGATTTGTACAGTTGCACGCTGAAGGGCAAGCGTCTGGATACGCCAAACAAGGAGCACACGCCGTTGATTTGCGGCGACAGGGTGCATTTTGACGGTGAGACTCTGTTGATTTGGGATAGGGTTGAGCGCAAGAATGTCTATGGCAGATGGAGTGAAAAGCGGCGTTTGTTGCAGGAGATTGGCGCCAATATTGACCAGATTGTGTGTGTGAGTTCTACGGATTCGCCGCCCTTTCTGACCAAGTTTATCGACAGGGTGCTGACACGGGCGTCTTTTCACAAGATCCCCGACGTGATTCTGGTGCTGAATAAGTGCGACCTTGAACTGTCTCCCGATGTGAAAGAGCATTTAAACTATTATAAGGCTTTGGATTATCCCATTTTCAAGACGATTTCGACGGGAAAACCCAAGGGCATCAAGGCCGTGCGAAAATCTCTTGAAGGCAAGACGTCCCTCTTTATTGGGGCTTCGGGCGTGGGGAAAAGTAGTTTGCTCAACGAACTGATTCCCGAAGCCAACCAACACACCAGCGCCATTTCAGAGAAGTATGCTCGTGGACGGCACACGACGACGCAGGCTAAACTTTTCAGACTCAATAATACGTCGTGGCTGATAGATACCCCCGGAATCAAAACCCTGCGACTCAATGATTTGACTGTGCAAGATCTGACTCATGCCTTTCCTGAGATTGAGATGTTGACGCCTGACTGTGCGTTTCGCATGTGTCAGCACAAACACGAACCCCAGTGCGCCGTCAAAAATGCCCTAGAAAGAGAAGAACTCAACCCCTATCGCTATGAATCTTTTATGGATATCGTCGACTCCGATCTGGAAAAGGGGACGCAGTGGTCAAAAAAATAATATTATGGGGATGCCTGACGACATGTTTTGTGTCTTTGCTTGTGGCTGAAGAAGAAAGCGGACACTTTAGTTTGCCAGAAGTCGGCAGCTCTAGCGCGGTGCAATCCGTCAAACCCATCAAACCTATTGCAAAGCCACAGACAAGATCGCTGCGATCCATTGCCCCTGTACAAGAAGATGACAGCAGCCAAACGCGCTCCAAAGGAATGCGGGAGATGACCCCTCAAGCCCCTTCGCAAATGCCAGAGCAAGCCCCACAGCGAGTGCGTTCTTATCAGTTGGATGTTGACGATGCGGTGAAAGAGAAGAGCCAGTGGCAAGAACTATTGCCCTTTATTACAGGCACGCAAAGCAACACAACAGCTGAAGACCAAGAGCAGGTGACGATAGAATTCCCCGACTCACAAACCGCTTATATACAGAGCCTGCTCGACATATTATTTGAGAAAAAAACAGAGGAATAAGCGTTTATTTGTGACGAAACGCTGTGACTGTAGTTGCGAGAAAACGAGGGGAAGTTAATGGAAAGTTGGCCGAATTAGGGCAAGACGATTTTAGCGTAGCTTGTCTTCGCGTCTTTCCAAACCCAATTGCTATTAAGAGAATCGGTGACAGTTTCGCCGTCCACATTAAATTGGTAGAGATATTCTCCAGGGGTGAGCCTCAGACTAATTTCATAAACACCGGGAGCGCTTTCTTTCATTACCGCAGAATAGGGATCCCACTGATTAAAGGAGCCGACGAGAACAACTTTCTCGGCATTTTTACCATAATAAAAGAATTTCACCGTATTATTAGGGCCTATTTCGTAAGATTTCATCAGTTGCGCTTGTCCAAAATCACTGGGTTTCAGGTCAATATAAGACGTATTAATATAGCCATCGAGGAGAACGCTCTTGGGATTGTCCAAATCGGTTGTCCATAATCCGTTAATAATTAATCTATAATAGAGTCGAGGTCCTGTATAATTTTGTGGTTTATCAATCAAAGCGGTAAAAGTGCCAAAATCATTTTTGACCAATTTATGTTTAATAGTGTAATTTTCAGAATCAAATACAACTTCGACCGTATGGGCATAAGAGCCTGGCTTAGAGCTAAAAAAGAGCTTATTACCAAAAATTTGTGGCGCTTGCCCCGTTGAGCTTGTCGTCAATCGTAGATAACTATCAACGTCCTGAGCGCTTAATGATGTGAAGAGAAAACTTAAAAAAAATAATAGAGAGACATTCTTCATGCAAACAATTTCCTATATTTAGCTTAACGGATATAATTGTTTTTACTAAATAGACGAAGAAGTAATTAACAACTCTTTTTCAAATTTGAACAGATAGTAATATATTTTAATGGATAAACAAAAGCTAGAACAACTTAGATCTCTTTTCAGTGACATAGGTAACGAGGCAAATCTGCGTCGACAAGACGGGTTGCGCCCCAAAGAAATTCCTGCACCAACAGAAAACGACGGGCCTATTTTCCCCGAAGATTTCCCCGAAGAGAAAGTAGAGTCCATTGCTTCTGATCTCGCCTCCTTTCTCGATGACACCAATACTGACGACACAGACGATACTTCTAATGAGCCTCCTCCCACAGGCGATGACGTAGAGGCTCCCGCCGAGGACATCCTCGATTCTCTCTCTGATGAATTATTTGAAGACGCTGATGATATTTTTGATGATGCCCTAGACTCTCAAGAAGAAGACGATCTCCCTGCCCATTTAACAGATTTAACAAACGAAGTAGACTTGGAGGGCTTAGCAGACTTTAAGGATAACGACGAGGATCTCAGTGATTTTTTAACCGCCAGAGACGGTGATGAGCAAGATGAAATTGCTAAATTCATGGCGGCTAACCTTGGAGATGGCCCAACACCGCCTACAGCTGATAACCTAGACGATGCTGAATTAGACG
>CAYRNA010000056.1:0-8739 GCA_964425555.1 uncultured Spirochaetales bacterium | reverse complement strand
GCTTTGGAAGTGGAGGCTCCACAGCGTTATTTTGAACAATATGTCGGCGGAACATTTACCCAAGACATCGACGACTTTGTTGATGAGGCCTATGATGCTTACGCTTCTTCGGCAAGTAATATGAGTGTGGTCGAAGAGTTATACTGGTTGTCCAGCTTGCTTTATATTTATATTCCTTATCAGGCTTTAGAAATTGAAAAGACCAAGGTCTTAACAAAAAGAGGTTTTGAATTGGTCAATAATCGTTCCGCCATGGTGGCAGAGATCAATTTGCTAGAAAATGATAAGCAGAAAGCAGACGCATACGGTCAACTCTCTTTTATCAGTTATCACTTACTGACCTATGGTATAGATTTTTTCTATAGTTTACATCTAAGTAGAGCCTATGCCCTAGAGGCCTTGAAATTGGACGCCGACAACCCTTATGCCCTTTATATCATGGCCGGTAACTATATAGGTTCTATTCCATTTCAATACACAGCCAGTCAAATTACCCTGAGCTATCTGGATAGATTGCAAAATTCCAGTGAAAACGACGGCACACTGTGGCAGTATTTATACCTGGTGACCAAGGCTGATGCTCTCTATAGAGTCAGTCGTAAAAAACAGGCCTATGCTGATCTGGCAGAAAGTTTAGAGGTTTATCCCAATGCCTATTACAGCATCTTTTTAGAAGACAGATTTGATCAAGGCTTAGGAGCGTATTAAAATGAAGCATCAATTGAAAACAACACTCTTAGTATCTCTTTTTTTATTCCTCACATTGGCTTCTCTCTCTTCGCAAGAAAATAAGCTCAATTACACCTTTGACCCTGTTTTTATACAAGAGTACGGTTATAGTCAGGCTTTAGTCTATTCTCTTACACAAGATTTTGATTTGGGTCTCCACCAGGGCTTTATTTATTCTACGGAAGCAAACCTTCATGGAGAAATAACCGACAATGTAGATATGACTGGCGGTTTAGAATGGAATTATAAGTCATGGCAATCGTTTGTAGATTATAAATTTAATTTTGCTGATTTCACCATGGGAGCAGAATGGAGTAATAAAATCAAACTGCCTGTCGTTGATATACTCTATTCTTATTCTTTTGAACAGGATAATATAGCCAAAAGAGAGGATGACAAAAAGATAGATTTAGGTTCTTTTAATAGTCTGAGCTTTGTAGGTAATCTGTATAGCTTTGGTACTGTTTCATCAAGCTATTACTTGGACATTGATTCGGCTTATTATTTAGAAAGTAAATTCAACTATTCTGATATCTTTTTGCGTCTTCCCTTTGAATGGGCGTTCAGCTATCCTGTCGAGCTCGCTTTACAAGCAGGAGCGGAACAGTATCTGACTCATGATGCTACAGAGCTGAATGGTGCGCAAGTAAAGGGGAACTACTATAAGAGCAACTTTTTAACACCCACCTCAGCCAATAACCAAGACGTCGCATTTACAAGCCTTGCCCAATTAGAGTCAGAACTGCGTTTCTTTGCTCGTTTTTTACCCCATGCGGCAAAACAGATCTACCTTTCTTTATATGGTAATATCGCTTATCTTGGTGACAACGAAACGCATAGCAACACCTACCAGTATCTCTACGGTGCAGGTCTAGGCTGGAAAATGTTTGACTCAGTGCCTTTTAATATGAAAGTGGTATTTGATAAAAATCAAAACCTTACTTTAAACCTTTTCATTAGTAGTGTTGCTATACAATAAAAAGTGATGCAAAAGGATAATGTATGAAAGAAAATAATCTTGTCGTTTCTGGTGTGGATAAAACCTATGCCATAAAAAATGGCGCCGTGCATGCCAACAGAAACGTTAGTTTTGCCGTTGACAAAGGGAATATGGCGTGGCTGGCTGGTGCCAGTGGCAGTGGTAAAACGACCCTGATGAACATTATCACAGGTCTGGACAAACCCAATGCCGGCACAGTATACTTTGACAAAGATTCTCTCTTGGATCTGAGCGACAAAGAAGTCAGCGCCTATAGGTCAAAGAACATGGGTCTTATTTTTCAGCACTTTGAACTCGTTCGTTATCTTAAAGTAAGAGAGAACCTCAACTTTACACTACAGCTGAATAAAATGTCTGAACCCGCTGATCTTGAGTACTTGGCCTATCTTATCGATTATTTAGAGATCAGACCTTTGCTCAACAACAGAGCGCAGGACATTTCGGGCGGGCAAAAACAAAGAGTCAGCATTGCCAGAGCTCTTTCACACAGACCTCATTTTGTCATTGGCGATGAGATCACCAGTTCGCTTGATACAGAAATGTCGCACAAAGTCTATCAACTGCTCAAAGATTATAGCGTCGACAACAAGGCCGTGGTGCTGTGTATTTCTCATGATCCCATCATAGAAAACTATGCCACACAACGCTTTCAGATGCAAGATGGCGTCTTGCTAGAAAAGGATTAATAATATGATTTACCTGATTAAGTCTGCTCTATTGAGCCACTATTATAGTTTTAAACGTAGTATAGGCATGTTTGTTGTATTCTTTTTTTCGCTGACATCCCTCTTTCTATTTTTGGGTTATTACAACTATTCAAAAGATGGCATGATCTTAGGAGCCCGTGCATCTACGGGTGATTTGGTGATACAAAGCCGTTATGCTGACAGCCCTAGAAACACCGAGGATTTCTACTTTGACCTTGATCAAAGACTGGCTATAGACAATATTGTTGAAGAACCCAAGGGCATCAAAAGCATTAGTAATCTCTACAATTTTTCTGCTCTGGCAGGAGACGACACCCAGAGTTATATCGCTTTTGGTCAAAGTTCAGATTCTCCCGATGCTTTAGCTGGATTAGACCTTGTCGCAGGAGATATTTTATACGAAGAAGACGAAGGCCTTATCGTCGCCGAGGGACTGGCAAAAAAACTGAGCCTCGGCATTGGCGATTATATCACTCTAATGTCTACCTCTCCGCTTTATGGCTTGAGCCTCTCTTCTTTTCCTGTGATGGGCATAGTCAAAATCCCTTCTCTTCAGGCGAACAACGGTCTCATTCTGACAAATACCAGAACCATGCAGAATTTTTTGGGAGAAGAATTCATAGCCAATAAAATACGCCTTGACCTCAGTTCTCTTGACAACTTGAAAGCCGTAAAAGCAGAGATAGCCGCCAAACTTGCAGACGATCTGACTATCTATGACTGGGATGAACTCAACCCACAGATGGAACAAGTGCTTGGTTTATACGACACCTTTTTCCTCTTTTTAAAGAGCATTTTCTTGATACTCGTCTTTGTCTCTATTCTGGTCTTTATTTCTTCTATACTCAATGAAAGACTCAGCGAAATAGGTACGCTGAGAGCGCTAGGATATACCAAGTGGGCTATCTCATTTTCTCTGTTAGTAGAAATATTCTCGCTGTACTTTGTCGCCATTCTTTTTGCGATACTGGCAACAAAGTCAGTAAATTTATTCTTGACGGCAAACGAAATAAGCTACACTCCCCCAGGATTTACAGAAGGCTTTCCCGTTGACTTGCTGGTGTCTACAACAGACTACCTGTCTATGAGTTTGCTTTTATTCATCCCCATTGTACTTTCCCTCATACCTTCTCTTGTCAAAATCTTTAGAAAATCCATTAAGGAGCTTTTAAACTATGTTTAAATATTCTATAATTTTATGCCTTGTCTTGGTGCAACCCTTGTTCGCACAGCAAGGCAGTGGCGCCTCAGAAATTAATGCCTTTATGGTTTATCAGGATTCCCTCAGACAAGCAGATGTCAAATTGCGGCTAGATACTACAACAGACGATGGCAAATACAAGCAGAAAAATCAGCTTTATACTCTAGGCGAAGAGGCCAAAATAGTTATTGCCCAACAGCCTAAGGGAGCCTTGGTCATGCTTGTTCGAGTGGACAACGAGTCGGCATGGCTGAGCAATAAAAGAACACGTAAGCCCCTGAAAATTGGCTTTGCGCAAAAGATACAAGGGAGTGTTAATTTAGAAGATGTGATAGGCATAGACCTAAGATCATACACAGAAATAAGCGACGACGAAGACGGCATCTTAATGCAGGTGTTAAGCGAAAAGCGTTTGCCCTTTTCTTACATCAGACTCTTTACTCTCGCTGGACAAAGCGGTGAAGATAAAGACTATGATTTTAAGATCATTTTTTATGATAGAAACAAGAACGCCTTGCGTGAAGGCTTGTATAAAACAGGAACACTGTCGGGTTATAAGCTCTTTGTCAAAATCAAAATGACAGACCTTCGCTCTGATGATGCCCCCACATACATGGACATCACCAAGGTTTCCGTCCACCAGTTCCCTGCCCGTATTTTTCAATCAGCGAACATGAACCAAATCTTAAACTTCATCGACGACTAAAAATTCACGCCCCACTAAAACGGGCAAAAAGGAGCAATACACATGACTCACAAAAAAAATCTCATCTTTGTTCTTGCCTGTGTCCTTGCTCTGCCAATGTACACTCAAGCCCTCATTTCGTCCTCTGGTGAAATACGCAATCAGATGGCTTTAACACGCCTTGCCGACACCACCGTCCCCTATAATCCCAACGGCGAAACCAGCGGAACCTTTGACGCCTATTATTACTGGACCTATATTAATGACCTTATCAGCCTGCAAGTTTCTCCGCATTTATTGCTCGACCAAGTCAACACGTCCCTTTCGTTTCAAGAAATATTTGTGCAATGGGGGCAAGATGATGTCGACGCATCGCTAGGCAAGAAAATATTTTATTGGGACGTCGCTTTGAGCCGACAATACACCTTTTTAAATACAGACTCAAAGCCCTATCTGGATATTCCTGAAGAAAGCTTTTACTCTTTTTTGTTTAACTCTTATATAGGATCATCTTTGCAACTGCTACTGGGATCAGCTCTCAGCGTCACAGAAACTGAACGCAAAGGGCCTATCACACTAGAATTTGTGGACACACGCCTAGAAGATGTCAACCAGATAAACTATTGGGCAAGCCTTAACTTTAGTCAAAGCGATTTTACCTTTGCGCCCTTTTATTATTTCAAACAAAACAGAGCCGACCCCAGCCAATTTAGCCAAGAAATCCCTTTTCAAATAAGCTACTTTTTCTCTGATTTTTTGCTGTACAACAGCACCCAGTTTAAAAAGCTATCCACTGAAAAAGACTGGGATACAAACTACCTCTTCGGCGTGCAAAACACCCAGTTTCTCAGTCTCCCTTATTTGGACTCTCTGACCACCGCCCTCGAATACTATTACGAAGACGACAAACACAACGGCTTTGTTTATTTGTCTCTGAGTGAGCTGTTGATAGAAAGCATGAGTTTTACCTTTTCCTTCCCCTTTCAAGAAACGGACTTCCGCTCTTTTAACTACCAGTTGACCTTTAACGTAGAAAACACAGAACACGAGTTCTTCTTTGGCAAACAAGACGGTTTAGACCATCCCAATCGCCTCGATTACATCCTCTCCTACAAATTCACCGCCTACATAGACTAGGGGGGTGAGTGGCTTAGTCGCCTCTTGTTATTGTGTAATTTCCTCGCTACTTTTTTGAAATTGTCTTGGACTCATCTTTACTATGCTTTTAAAGCACTTATTAAAATAGCTTTGATCCTGATAACCCAACCATTCCGAAATTTCCGCTAGGCTTTTATTTGTTTTAACCAACAATTCCTTAGCCACGCCTATACGCTTATTATGGAGAAATGCGGTGACTGTACAGCCAAGATCTCGCTTAAAACAACGCGCTAAATAACTTGAATTAATATAAATCGCAGACGCAATATCTTGAAGACTTATATTCTTTTGCCAATTTTCATTAAGAAAAATCAGAGCTTTTTGCACGCACGAAGATAAATTATTTTCCCATTGTCTTTTTTCAATTTCTTTGAGGTAATCGATGAACATGACAGAAATCAGTTCGTTCAAAGATTTATGAGTCTGGCAACTTTCAATTTTTTCTATATACCAATCACTCAGACCATAGAAAAAGGTTTCATCAAGACCTGTCTCCAAGGCTTTTCTGGTGAAAATAGCGCAAGAACAAATACTATAATTCTTTAAAGTTCTCAAGGGGAATGTTCGCGATAAACGTTCTTTGTGCAAAACACTGAATTCCTCAACAAGCAGTCGTACTTCATCCCATTTGTGCTGGAAAAGAGCTTGCTCTATCTTTCGCTCTAGCTTATATCTATCAACTTGCGATGCATTTAACTCTCCGATTTTATTTTTAGAGTCATCAGAAATGGCTAAGATTTGTTCGCTAAATTTTGAAAAAATTTCTGAATAATTATGATTGGCAATATACATATACTCTCTCCTTTTTTCTATCTTAAAGAAAAATGACCCTAAAAGTCAAAATTGTCTTAAAAAAAGTCTTTTTTCTTATAGAGTCTTTAGAAAAGGTATGGTAGCATTAGATCTATCAAATTAATACACATTGAAGATAAAATAACATAAACATAAACATAAAAAGGAGTAGGTATACTTGTGGCAAACAATAATAAAAAAATAGAACAGATAATTGAGCAATTAACCCTCGATGAAAAAGTTAAATTATGCTCGGGTAAAGATTTTTGGCAACTAGAAAGCCTAGAAAAATTTGATATAAAATCCATAATGTTGACCGATGGCCCCAACGGTCTAAGACGACAAGAAAGCGACGCTGATCACATTGGTCTCAATAGTAGTGTCAAAGCGACTTGTTTTCCTGCAGCCGTCAACCTTGCTTCTACTTGGAACAAAGAGATCCTTAATGAGGTCGGTCAAGCTCTAGGACGTGAAGCCCAAAGTCAAAATGTGTCTGTACTCTTAGGCCCCGGTGTCAATATCAAACGCTCACCACTTTGCGGTCGAAATTTTGAATATTACTCAGAAGATCCGTTACTTTCCTCTCGTTTGGCAAAACATTATATTAATGGTGTTCAATCTCAAGGAGTCGGGACCTCCCTCAAACATTTTGCCGTCAACAATCATGAACATAGACGAATGACTGTCAATGTAGAGCTAGACGAAAGAACTTTGAGAGAAATTTATTTACGCGCCTTTGAAGAAGCGATTAAAGAATCTCAACCAGCAACTATTATGTCCGCCTACAATAGAGTCAGAGGAGAATATTGCTCTGAAAACACCTACCTTTTACAAAATATCTTAAGAGAAGAATGGGGATTTGAAGGTTTAGTTGTTACCGATTGGGGAGCTAATAATGACAGAATCGCAGGTCTTCTCGCAGGCTTAGATTTAGAAATGCCCAGCAGTGGTTTATTAAATGATGTTAAATTAATACAAGCTCTAGAAAAAGGCGAAATCACAGAAGAAACACTCAATGCGACTTTAAAAAGACTCCTTAAACTAATGATAGCAGGCCAAGCGGCACTCAAAGTTCAGAGCAAACAAGCTCAAAACAAAATACAAGAGGAAAACCACGAGCTAGCCTCTCAAACAGCGGGAGAGAGTTTTGTCCTTTTACGCAACGAAAACAACGCACTCCCTTTGAATAAAAATTCAAAAATTGCCTTGATCGGAGAGTTTGCAGAAAACCCAAGATACCAAGGAGGAGGCAGTTCTCACGTCAATCCTAGTCGCCTTTTAACCCTTAAAGAAGAATTATCTTCTAAAATTGAACTAACCTATTCTCAAGGGTTTAAAACAACAGAAGACAGTAGCGATAAAATCTTAATGCAAGAAGCCATTGATAATGCTAAAAAAAGTGATACAGTGGTTCTTTGTTTGGGTCTCCCAGATCGTTATGAATCAGAGGGTTACGACAGAAAGCACATGTGCCTTCCTCAAAATCAAATTGAACTCTTAGAGGCCTTAGTCAAAGTCCACTCCAAGGTAGTCGTACTTCTCGCGAATGGCTCACCCATAGAGATGCCTTGGCTAGAGAAGACGCAAGCCGTGGTAGAAAGTTACCTAGCAGGGCAAGCTGGAGCAAGCGCTCTAGCCGATCTATTAGTAGGTGATTTAAATCCATCGGGGAAATTAGCTGAAAGCTTTCCTTTCAGACTAGAAGATAATCCTTCTTACCTCCATTTTCCAGGTAAAAGTGAGCATGTCTACTACGCTGAAGGCTTGTTTGTCGGTTACCGCTATTACCTCAGTAAAAAAATGCCTGTTCTTTTTCCTTTCGGCCATGGTCTCTCTTATACTCAGTTTTCCTATGAAAAGTTGAGCCTCGCTCAGCCTAAAATTTCTTGTGACGAGTCTTGTACTCTCAGCGTCACGATCAAAAACACAGGAAGTTTAAAGGGCAAAGAAATCGTTCAACTCTACGTAGAAGAGAAAAATCCTAGCGTTGTGAGACCCGTGAAAGAACTTAAAGGCTTTGAAAAGATAGAGCTAGAAGCGGGGCAAGAAAAACAGTTGGATTTTGTCTTAAGCTTTAGAGACTTCGCTTATTTTGATGAAGAACAAAAAGATTGGGTAGTAAATCAGGGCGATTTCCTCATTCACGTGGGAGCATCCAGCGAAGACATTCGCCTGTCTGAAACGGTGAATATCATTACAAGCAATAAAAAGAAGAAGAAGCTCACGATGAATACAACTCCCGCAGAGCTTGTCCAGTATGAAGCAGGTAAAGCATTTGTTGAAAAGATGATGCAAGGCATGCAAGAACTCAATAGTGACAAAGCGAATGAGAATCCCAATGGAGAACCCAATCTAATGCAGCAATTGTTGTTTGATGCCCCTTTAAGAACCATCATTTCTTTCGCAAAAGGCGGTATAGATCCGCAAGTTGTCCAAGGGGTTTTAGACCTCATCAATGCCGAATAAA
>CAYRNA010000055.1:4931-8932 GCA_964425555.1 uncultured Spirochaetales bacterium | reverse complement strand
TTTACAGTTTATCGGGAGTGAAACTGCCGAGGTTGCGAAAGGTGCCACAGTGGGCTTGCAACTGCTGGAGGAGATCCTGATATTGGGGCTGATAAAGGTTGATTTCTAGGTCGGCGAAAAAGGCATATTCCCACTGGCTGTGAGGCAACGGCCGAGATTCCAGTTTGTTGAGATTGACTTGGTGGTCTTGGAGCAATTGCAATATTTGAGCGAGGGTGCCTATTTTATTGGTGAGAGTGAAAAGCACGAAGCTATTCGTTCCGCTAGTGGGAGGCGTGTCGGCGATGATGAGAAATTTGGTGATGTTGTTGACGTCATCCATGATGTGGGTGGAGAGTATGTTGAGCTGGAGTTGTTGAGCGACGATATCGTTGGCGATGGCGGCACTGTGCGACTTTGTTTGACACAGGTGTGCGGCTTGCGCGGTGCTCTCAGCGGCTATCAGTTGAGCTTGGGGAAGGTGTTTGTTCAGCCACTTTTGACATTGACCGAGGGCCTGTGGATGAGAATAAACGGTTTTAATTTGACTAATATCTGTGTGTGTGCTAGCGAGTGTGTGCGATATGCGCAGGTGTTTTTCACCGTGTATGTGCAGTGGATATTGCAAGAAAAGATCGAGGTTGCTGATGACGCTACCGTGCAGGGAATTTTCTATGGGAATGACGCCAAAATTGACCGTCTTGTTGTGGACGGCTTGAAAGATTTCTGTGAAATTTTGTGTGGGTACAAGGTCATTGAGTGTGCCAAATATTTCTATCGCACACAAGTGTGAATAAGTACCTTGTGGACCGAGGTAGGCTATTTTGACGGGTTCTTGCATGGCTCGTGACGAGGAAAAGATTTCGTTATAGATGGCACGGAGGTGTGCAGGTAAGAGCAGAAGTTGTTCTTTTTCTATATGCTCTGTGAGCCGTGCTATGATCTGTTGTTCACGCTGAGGATAGTAGATTTGCGTGACATTGGCATTTTCGTCCGTGCCATTTGCATTTTGAACAGAAGCATTTCTTTTGATGCTCGCAACCTCTAAACTCATTTTAATGCGTTTGTTGAGGAGGTCAACGAGTTCTGTATCTATGGCATCGAGTTGCTCTCTGATGGACGCTAGAGCATCTTCAATATTTGCTTCTTCTCTCTTGTCGTCTTTGATGTTGGACTCTGTCATTGTCTTATGTTCGTCTATTTATTGCTATTATCTAGGCTTTGATGCTCGAGCCAAAGATCGGCGATAACAAGGGCGCTCATCGCTTCGACGACGGGAACAATGCGGGGGCAAATAATGGGATCGTGGCGGCCTTCGACTTCGACGTCGACTTCACTGCCGTCTTGCTTGAGTGTCGGTTGCGAGATGCCTATGGATGCGGGAGGTTTCACGGCAATGCGGAAAATCAACTCTTCGCCCGTGGTGATGCCGCCCAGTACTCCGCCAGCATGATTGGTGACGAAACCATCTTTTCGCATAGTATCGTTGTGTTCGTCGCCGAGCATATCGACACAAGAAAATCCCGAGCCAATCTCAAAGCCTTTGACACTTCCCAAGGACAACATCGCCTGACCCAGCAAGGCTTCGACTTTGCGAAAAACAGGCGAACCGAGACCTACAGGCAAGCCTGAGATACGGGCTTCGACTATGCCGCCAGCGCTATTCTTCTGTCCTTTCAACTCTAATAAACGGGCGACAATTTTGTCGGCAGCTTCTAGGTCGCAAGCTCTGATGGGGTTTTTTTCTATGACAGCAGGATCGTAACTCTGACATTCTATGCCAGCGGCTCTTTTCGTGTAAGCGATGAAATGAATGCCTTTGCTTGCAAGAAATTTTTTCGCTATGCTTCCTGCAGCCACTCGTGCAGCGGTTTCTCTTCCGCTAGCCCTGCCACTTCCACGCCAATCACGAGTGTGATATTTGTTGTGATAAGTATAGTCGGCGTGACCGGGGCGATACAGTTCTTTGAGATTGTTATAGTCGTTGGACTGGGCGTCTTTGTTGTACAATATGATGGCTATGGGGACGCCTGTGGTCACGCCTTGAAAAACGCCTGACAAAATGATGATCTTGTCGGCTTCACTGCGAGGCGTGGTCAGATCTGACTGCCCAGGTTTACGCCTGTTCATCTCTAATTGTATCTCTTCTTCGGTGATGGGTATGCCCGAAGGAACCCCGTCCAAAACGACACCGACGCCAACACCGTGTGATTCGCCGAAGGTGGATATAGAAAAATAATTACCGAACTGACTGCCTGTCATATATGTTCTCCCAGTGGTTGTCTGCCTTAACTCGCCGTGGTTTTCTGGCGGTCAATGACCTGCTTTAGCCTTGCAATTATCTGATAGTGGCTCCCAGCAAGCTCAAGTCTTCAAAGAAATGAGGGTAGGATTTGCTGACGCATTCCGCTCCCTCCAAGGTGACTTCGCCTGTTGCTCTTAAGGCAAGAATGGCGGCTGTCATTGCAATTCTATGATCATTATAACCAGAGACGCGCGCTTGTGCAACTTCTCCGCCGTGTATGACCATCATATCTTCTTCAAAATAAATCTTGATGCCGAAAGCGCTTAGCAATTCTTGCAAGACCAAGGCTCTATCGCTTTCTTTGTGCTTGAGTCTGTGTATTCCTGTGATGTAAGATGTGCCTTCGCAACAAGCGGCTAAAGCGGCAAGAGGGGGGAAAAGATCGGGGCAATTGGTGGCATCTATGCGAAAGGCTTGCAGTTTTTTGCCTTGCGAAGGAGGTGCCACTCTCACGGTGTCTTCTGCGAAAGTCAGTTGCGCTCCGCTCGCTTTCAGTACGTCTAAAATGGTTCTGTCGGCTTGCTTTGACTGCACGTCAAGATTGCACACCGTTATTTCGCCAGCTATGGCGCCTGCCACTAACAGCAGAGCCGCCCCACTCCAGTCGCCTTCTATATTGTAAGAAGTGCTGTGCAGCGGCTGAGGCGTGATGCTGAATCGTTGGTACTGGCTGTGTTCTATCGTCGCACCAAAAGCGTTGAGCACTTCTATTGTCATGTCAATGTAGGCGTGACTTTTCAATTGCTTGACGTCCAAGGTGCTGGGGCTGACGGCTTGTGTCAGCGCTATCAGCAGGCCAGTCAGACTTTGCGAGCTAAGTGAGCCATCTAGTTCGGCGTGTCCGCCTTGCAAAGGGCCTGTAATATGCAGCGGCAAAAAACCGTTTTGACTGTCAAATTGAGCACCGAGCTGTTGCAATGTCGTTTGCATACCATCCATGGGTCGTGTCTTCAGCGAGCCAGCCCCCACGAGGGTAAGTTGCTGGTCAAACAAGGCCACGATGGAGCTGAACATGCGTATTCCTAGGCCAGCTTCGTGGCAGTCCAGTTCAAAGGTCGTCGGCACAAAGGGAAAGCAGCCCTTTATCTTGAGCGTGCGCCCCTCTTTGACAACACTCGCGCCAAGGTTAGCGATGAGCGCCAAAGCGGCTTCCGAATCGGCACAGGGGGTGTAATTGTGAATGGTTGTTTCGCCTTTCGCTAACAGTGCGCAGGCAATGGCTCGCTGAGCATAACTCTTTGAAGCGGGAGCAAATATTTCTCCGCTGAGGCCACTAGCTTGGATGTACTTCGTCATAGATAAATTCCTTTAACTCATTTACACTATACAAACGACTTGGAATGATCAAGTCACTCACCGCATAGTATAAATTAAAACGTTGCCAAAATCTATCTGTTACGTGCTTATCAAAAAGGGGTCGTCCGCTCTTTTCGCGCGATTTCCCCAACCTTTCGTACATATCTTGCAAAGAAATATACAGATAAATCACCGCCGAATTATCTTGCAACTTTTTACGATTTTCTATAGAAAGAACAGAGCCGCCACCTGTTGCCAAAATACTTTTTTCGCTCTCTAGCACATCATTCAATGCGTGGCTTTCTTGCTCACGAAAATAGCCTTCACCCTTCAATTCAAAGATGTCGCTAATCTTCATTTTTTCGTTCTTTTCAACCCAATCATCAAGGTCATTAAACTTCCACTTCAACGATTTTGCCAA
>CAYRNA010000055.1:0-4831 GCA_964425555.1 uncultured Spirochaetales bacterium | reverse complement strand
TTCATCGCAAAATGAAATTCATCCTTTTCGACGACGGCGTTGGCTTTCGCCACAAAGTTTTCTGCTTTTGCCAAAGTTCTATTGTAGACATGCACTCTGGCGCCTTTACTCTGCAAAGCGAGTGCGGCGGCTTTTCCTGCACCGCCCATACCAAAAACCAACACAGAAAGATCATACACCGCCAAGCCGTGATCTCTCACCGCATGAAGCACGCCATGACCGTCTGTATTGTAGCCGACCCACCGTATTTTGGTATGCCCCGCCTCGTCCGTATGACGCTTGGAAACGACGGTATTCACCGCACCCAACAATTGTGCCGTCTTATCCATTTCATCTAAATGAGCCACCATGCTTTCTTTGAAAGGGCTTGTGACATTGAAGCCGTCTAAATGCAAATCTTTGGCTGTCTGAAACGCCTTTGCGGCTGAATCAACCATGATACGAGCATAATGCCCTTTTTGCTTTGTCGCTTTGAACACATGATTAAACAATATGGGACTAACGCTATGCAAGATGGGATTGCCTATCACCGCAAAGCGTTTAAAGTAATTGAGCTCTTGAGGAATATCACCTTCCGCCATGTACAGCCCTCGCCCTGTTCATAATTTCTTCTATGTATATCATATCTTTGCGTGGCAATAAATCAGTCTGGCGTGATTGCTCCTGATTAATAGACGCATAGGTAAAAGGTGCACCAAAACTGGGTGCGACAACCTGTAATAATTGCGCTTTATAGCCTGTTGTTGAAACCACTAATCTTCCTTGATTGTTTGTTGTATGACTCAATTCGCTGTGACTCCTTGTGTCTCTGGCGTCGTAAAGACGTTGCCATTGACTGTAAGGATTATACAAACCTAATATATTGGTTAGATCTTGATTATCGTGAACTTTGGTGCTAAGATTAACAATATTTGCACCTTTTAGCAAAGAAAGGGTGATAATTTCAACCAAATCATTATAACTGGGGGTTTGTTCGTCATTGTTATAGCACATCACCGAAATCCAGCGACTACGCTTACAAATAGCAAGATATTGGTCTATGCGTGTTTGTGGCATATCGTAATCAAACTGTAAATAGACATCATGGTTTGTCTGCACGTAACGGCTCAGCAATTCAAAACATTTCGCTTGTTTTTCCATCCCTTCGTCATCGTAAACAGCGTAGCTAAATACAATTTTGCCAAAATAATTACCGCCAAGATTGCTTGCAAAATACAACAATTCTTCTGAGTGAAAATCACAGTCCTCAAAGTGAATTTCTGCCATCGTTGTTTTCGTGTCTAAATCCGCTAAACTTCTTAATAAATCATCTGGATTTTTTTTCGCTAGTCCTACACAAATCATTCAAACATTCCTCTAAGGCTTCAAATGATATTTTCTCATAATAGGCCTTGCCAAGATTCTCAAGAAAGATAAAATACACGCCTGCATCCTCTCTTTTCTTATCATACTTTATCTTATGTAGCAATTTTACTATGTCCAATTGTGAAGGGATTGTAGTAGGTAAATTCAATTTATCAATCAATTCAATCAATTTTTTTTCTTCTTCTTTTAAAAAAGAGCCAAAAATGGTTGACATTTTTGCGGCAAAAACCATGCCCAAGGCGATGGCAAATCCATGCGGCAAAAGCAATTCAACTTCTAGAGCGTGGCCCACGGTATGACCAAAATTAAGGAGGCGTCTCTCTTTTTTCTCTGTCGGATCCAAGGTGACGACACCGCCTTTCAAGGCAATGGAATCCTTGACGCATCGCATCAAAGCGTGTTTGTCTCTGTTGAGGACGGCCTCGCTATTTTCTTCGAGAAAGTGAAAAAGCTCCGCACTGCCAATGGCTGCGTGTTTCACCACTTCGCCCAAACCGCTGAGAAATTCTTGTTCGGGGAGCGTGTCTAACAATGACAGGTTGCACCAGATTAACTGAGGCTGTTTGAACGCTCCTATGATGTTTTTGACATTGCGGAAATTGACACCCGTTTTCCCACCGACGGCGGCATCTACGCACGCTAGAACGGTGGAAGGACACACCACGCACGATATTCCCCGCAAGTAAGTCGCCGCCACATAACCGCCCACATCACTGACTATTCCTCCGCCAACACAGATCAGACAGCTTTCCCTATCCGCTTCATTTTCGAGCAAAAACTGATAAATCTTCTCCACTTCTTGCAGAGTTTTGTGTTCTTCTTTGCTGGTAAAAAGGTAAACTTTCAGTCCCGCAAAGCAACTTTCATGCTCAATCAGAGGCCAGACAAGAGCGTCCACCAACAGAAAATATTGTGTCGCCACAGGCCAATGCGTTTCAAACTGGTCAAAGTCATAAGACAAATGGATGTCTGATGATCCCAGCGCATTTTCTATATGAAAAGAGCAAAAAGAACTCTTTTCTGTTGCCGTTTCTTTGCAAGGCAAAAAGGGAAGTGTAGTAGATTTTGTCGTCATGAGCGTTCCTCTCATTATGTTTGATTGATAGTGTAAAGTGCGGCGGTTAATTGAACAATGCAGAAACCAGCTTTTTGAAATGATTTCCTCTTTCAAACTCATTATTGTATTGCTCAAAAGAGCTACAACCAGGGCTGAACAACAAACTGTCATCATCGTGCAACAGATATTGCGCCAACTTGCACGCTTCCTCAAGATCCTTGACAGTGGCATGCATCACGTGTTGACCATCAAGTTGCTCACAAATCTTGTGTTGAGCACTGCCCGCCAACACCACAATGCCTTTTAATTGCGCAAATTCATCCTTCCCATAACAGCTATAATCGCCCTGTTTGTCCGTACCGCCCGTGATTAAAACGGTTCGTTCAAGACATTTCATCGCTTGCACGGATGCCCAAGTCGCCTGTGGCATGGTCGAGGCACTATCGTTATAACAATGTACAGACGGGTTCGTTTCTAACAGTTCTAGTCTATGCGAAATTCCTTTGAACGAAGCGATGGCTTCAGCTATTTGAGCTTGCTTTTCAGGCTCATTTTCCAAGGCAACATAGGCCAAACACGCCGCATAAAACAAATTCGTTCTATTCATATCTCCCAGCAAATGCACCTCTCTTGGAACAAGTTCGAGCGAGATTTGAGCCTTGTTATTTTGCCCTAAGACAGGAGGCTTCCACTGCCCCACAAATGGCTTGTCAGAGTCACTGTACCAGCAAGGATCTTGCTCTCGCTCAGACGCTTCGCAATACGGTGCAATAAAAAATTGCCTGTCATGGTGTTGCACCTGAGACGCTAGCACGCTGGGCTTGTCACCTTTTGACTGCGGTTGCGGCAAAAACAGAGGACACGCCGCCCAATTCGCCATCTCTATAAGCAAGGCTTTGTCGGCAACATAGTCATCAAAACTAGCGTAACTGTTCAGATGCTCGGGGAAAATATTTGTCAGAGCCGCCACATTGGGTGAAAAGACACGGTGCGGTGCTAAATCATGCAATTGCCACGAAGATAATTCCAGAATCACTATGCTTTCGTTGTCAATTTCATCAATAAAATTCAACGGCGACTCGGTAATATTGCCCCCCAAGAAAACCTTGCGTTGAGACAATTGCCGAAGCACAGCATAACAAGCCGAGACAACGGTAGATTTGCCCTTACTGCCACTGACGGCCATAAAATAAGGACTCACCTTGCGTGAGCGTAATTCTTTACAAAAAAGCGACAGATCGCTCTCCACTGCTTTACTGATTTTCAAGTAAGGATTGTTCGCATTCACACCAGGATTTTTGACGACAAAATCCGCTCCCGTAAAATCAGACTCGAGGTGTTCGCCCAAGGTGTAACGAATATTGTAGGATTTTGCCGAAAGGGCTTCAAATTCTTCCAGCTTTTTGATGGAAGGAGCCAAGGTTTGTGCATCACGCAAATCGGTAATGCACAAGCTCGCTCCCTTTTCAGCAAGAAAATGCGCGCAAGCCAAGCCACCACCATGAAGCCCCAGCCCCATAATAGTAACTTTTGACCCTGCGGTGACTCCGTCAAATGTATCAGAAAAAGTCAACATATCAATTCACTAGATAGCTTCTAAAGCAATTTCTATCATATTATTGAGCTGTTGTTCTCGCTCTTGCGACGTCAATTCTGGCGCATCGTCCACCAAAGAATCACTGATAGTCATGATGCCCAGAGCGTTAACCTTGTTGCGTGCGGCAATGGTATAAAGAGCCGCTGCTTCCATTTCAACAGCCAAAACATTGTGCGCAGCCCACTTTTTCCAGTCATCTTGAATGTTGTCATAAAACAAATCGGCGGATAAAATATTACCACAATTAGGTGAAATGCCTTTGTCACGACTGGCTTTGATCGCTCTTTCTAGCAGATCAAAACTACAGCACGGCGCATAATCACCCGCAAAATAACGTGAATTAACAGCCGATGTTGTCGAAGCACTCAAGCCAAAAACAAGGTCTTTAATCTTAATATCTTTTTGCAAAGTTCCCGCCGTACCTATGCGCATCAGATCTTTACAACCGTACTCTCTGATCAGCTCTTCGACATAAATAGAAATGGACGGAAGCCCCATGCCTGTCCCCTGAGCAGACACGCGTTTGCCCTTGTACGTACCCGTAAAACCAAGCATGCCTCGCACTTCATTGTAGCACTGCACGCCTTCCAAAAAGTTTTTGGCAATATATTCTGCTCGCTTCGGATCGCCCGGCAAAAGAATTTTCTCTGCGACTTCACCTTTTTTTGCACCTATATGTACACTCATAACATCTCTCCCGTATAAAAAACTAGACAATAATTTATTCATTATATCAGCTATGCAATACTCACGCAAGCATTATCCCAAGTCTTCATTATTTTCTTGCTTGTAACCTTGCAAAAAGCTTTGTT
>CAYRNA010000054.1:0-8937 GCA_964425555.1 uncultured Spirochaetales bacterium | reverse complement strand
GGCATTTCTTTTCACGGGATAAAAGCAAAAAAAATAACTTCTCATGCTTTATGAGTTGTTTATTCTTTTATTCTCTGTATCTTTTATACTTAATATGCGAAAACAAAACCGATTTATCTTTTTCCAAATACCGCAACTGACCAAAATATTAATTTTGGCGCAAGTGTTGGTTTACCTCTTTGTGACTTACGGCAATTTGCCTCTCAGTTTGTTCTACCTTCGTGGTTATAATGTGCTGTATTTAAATGAATGGTACAGGCTCATTTCCTTTCTGTTTGCGCCCCCTCAAAGCTCAAATATTCTTTTTCAGCTGATTACATTTTTCTTTTATTATTATATAGGAACGCAGTTAGAAGGAATTTTTGGCAACAAGATTTATACCTTTTTTGTGGTGATAGGCGCTCTTCTCACCATAGGTTTAAGCATGATTTTCCCCAGCATGCCGTTCAATAATCAATTTTTGATTACGGGAGCATTTTTCTTTTTTGCGGTGGCAAGAGGCGACACTGTTATCATGGCGTATTTTATTATACCCGTCAAAATCAAGTGGATAGCCTACCTTTATGTCGCCTATCATCTGTGGATAGTGTTCCAATCGCCTATACAGATTATTCCCCTTTTGCCCGTCTATCTCGCACCGTTTTTGGCGCACCTCGCTGGCAAGGTAGAGGAAAATAATATCAAGCAAGAGATTTCACGCAAGGTGACAAAAATACTGGTAAGCACCGCCAAAGCCAAGAGCGAACCTTTTTTTAAGCACATGTGTTTTGTCTGCAAGCGTAACGACAGAGATAATGGTGGAGAGAACTTTCGTTATTGCGATGATTGCGGCGAATGCTTTTGCGAAGAGCATATAGACGACCATAACTGTCCCAACTTATAATTTAAATCACTTAACAAGCTTGACTTTAGAGGGTTTTTATAGCATTATTATTATTGCATACAACTAATAAAATCCTCTTTTAGAGTTAATATTGGATGAACAAAGCCGTTAAGGTTAGTTCTTGCAGGTTTTGTTTCACCATATTAGAAAGGGAGAAGTCCAAACAATGGCATTTTTTGATACTCACATACACATTGGTTTGATACATAAAGACCCTATTGAACAACTCATCATCATTCAAGAAGCAAAACGCAAAAAAGTAGATATGTTCTTAAACATATGTAACAATGTTGTGGACTTTATTGAAGTGTACGAAAAAATTAAAACGACACCTGGTGTTTATTTTGCGGTGGGTACATCGCCAACAGAATTGGGCAAGTCGAGCAGAGACTGGCACGACGCTCTTTCTGAGTATTTGAGTTATGATAAAGTGATAGCTGTCGGAGAAACGGGTCTGGACTATGAAAAACGTTTCGGCAGTCAAGACACGCAAGTGAAAGCATTTATTGAGCAGTTAGAAATTGCTCAACACTACGACAAACCCGTTGTTATTCACAACCGTGGTGCGGGAAAAGATATCGTAGAAATTTTGAGCAATAAAATGCCAGACAAAGGCGCTATCTTTCATTGTTATTCTGAAGATATCAACTTGGCGAAGAAAATTTTGAGCAAGCACGATAATGTGCTGTTTTCCTTTGCTGGTAGCGTCACCTACAAAGTTTCGCAAATGCACGAAGTGATACGCCAACTTCCTCTAGATAAAATTGCGATAGAAAGCGAGAGTCCGTTTTTGGTTCCTTCAGCTTACAAGGGCAAACGTAACAAACCCGCTTACTTGGAAGAAACGGGGAATTATATCGCAAATCTCAGGCCAGAAGACAACGAAGAGGTCTTAGACGCACTTTATAACAATCCCATTGGTTTTTTTGGCATAAAAGTGTAGAAAAAAAAATAAAATTTAATAAAACTGTATTAGTATATAAAAAATTAAAGCTATAGCTAGCGAAAATAGACGGAGATAAAAGAAATTATGAGCGATTTGGCTAACATGCGTAACATTGGTATCAGTGCGCATATCGATTCAGGAAAAACCACCCTAACAGAACGTATTTTGTTCTTTTGTGATAAAATACATTCTATTCATGAAGTTAGAGGTAAGGACGGCGTTGGTGCTACCATGGATTCCATGGAACTAGAAAAAGAGCGTGGTATTACCATTGCTTCTGCCGCAACCAATGTTACGTGGTCTTTCCCGGGACAAAAAGATACTGTTATTAACATTATCGATACACCAGGTCACGTTGACTTTACAATAGAAGTAGAAAGAGCTTTGAGAGTTCTTGACGGCGCTATCTTGGTGCTTTGTTCTGTTGCTGGGGTTCAGTCTCAGTCTATTACTGTTGACAGACAGCTCAAACGTTACCACGTTCCTCGTATTGCTTTTGTCAACAAATGTGACAGAACGGGTGCGAATCCTTATCGTGTCTGCGCTCAGCTCAGAGACAAACTCAACCTCAACGCTGTCATGATGCAAATTCCTATTGGATTAGAAGAAAAGCACGAAGGCTGTATAGACCTTGTTGCACTGAAAGCGTATTACTTTGATGACGATAATCATGCGGTGAGAGAAGCGCCTATTCCAAGTGAATTTGACGCTGAAGTTGAAGAAAAACGAGAAATTATGCTCGACGCTCTTTCCATGTTTTCTGACGAAATCATGGAGCACATGATGGACGGTTTGTCTGTTCCTGAGCATTTGATACACGAAGCTTGTCGTAAAGCTACTATTGCCAACGAATTTGTTCCTGTTTTTGTGGGTTCTGCTTACAAAAATAAAGGGGTACAACCACTTCTTAACGCAGTAAGAGCCTACCTACCAACTCCTCCCGACGTTGATCACAACAATATCGCACTCGATCTTGATAAAGACGAAGCGAAAGTTCCTTTGGCATCAGATGCGACTAAAGCTCCTGTAGCGCTTGCGTTTAAATTGGAAGAGGGCCAGTACGGTCAACTTACCTATATACGAATCTATCAGGGAGAAGTCAGAAAAGGTTCTGAACTCCTTAACACCAAAACGATGAGAAAGTTTAAAGTCGGTCGTTTGGTTCGTATGCATTCCAACAGTATGGAAGATATTGATGCCGCTGGTTCTGGTGACATCGTTGCTCTCTTTGGTATTGAATGTGCCTCGGGTGATACATTCTGTGGAGGCGGTCTGAACTATTCCATGACCTCTATGTATGTTCCTAACCCTGTTATTTCGCTTTCCATCGCACCAAAAGATAAAAGCGCTTCTGACAAAATGTCTAAAGCACTCAATCGTTTCACCAGAGAAGATCCTACCTTCCGTACTTATGTTGACGATGAGTCCAATGAAACCATTATCCAAGGTATGGGTGAGTTGCACTTAGAAGTTTACGTTGAACGTATGAAGCGTGAATATGGCGCTGAAGTAGAAACGGGAAAACCTCAGGTAGCTTATAGAGAGACAATTTCTCAAGAGGCTCCTTATAACTATACTCATAAAAAACAAACTGGTGGTTCTGGTCAATTTGCTCGTGTAGCAGGGATGATGAAACCTACAGGCGAACACGTTTATGAATTTATCAATAAGATTAAGGGTGGTAACATACCTACGGAATTCATCCCGTCATGTGACAAAGGATTCCAGTCTGCCATGAGCAAAGGTAGCCTTATCGGTTTCCCCATTGTTGGTGTTGAAATGACACTAGACGATGGTGCATTTCACCCTGTCGACTCTTCTGATCAAGCCTTCCAATCTGCCGCTTTAGGTGCATTTAGAGAAGTTTATCAAAAAGCGAAACCTGTTATCCTCGAACCTATTATGAAAGTTTCTGTTGAAGGACCTTCTGAGTTTCAAGGAAATATACTCGGTAGCCTCAACCAACGCCGTGGGTTAATCTTGGCGTCAAACGAAGAAGGATCAAGCGCTTTTGTTGATGCCGAAGTTCCTTTGAGTGAGATGTTTGGTTATTCGACAACCTTGCGTTCATTGACTCAAGGTAAAGCAGAATTTTCCATGGAATTTATGAAGTACGGTAAAGTCCCTAATAGCATTTCAGACGAGCTGAAGAAAGCATTTGAAGAATCAAAAAAGAAATAAAACCTCTTATAGGTACTGCTTTAAATCATTGTTAGGCAGTACCACGGTTGGTGTACAATGGACTTAGATTCAGAAAGTAAGATTCCCTCTTTTTCTTTAATAACAGAGATTATTACTAAATTGAGTCGTATTCGTGACTCTGGCATCCTGATTGAAACGGCCCTGCAGTTCGCACGAGATATAACCAAGGCAGAAGCAGGAACGGTGTACATTGCTGCTCCCAATGATCCGACAATATTACGCTTTTCTCATTCGCAAAATGACAGATTAACGAGTAGTTTGTTGGATCAATACATGACGCATACTTTGCCCGTAGATGAAAACAGTATTGCTGGCTATGTCGCTTTGCATAAATCTGAGCTTAATATTGAGGATGTGAAAGACCTCGATCCCTGCCTTCCTTATCGTACTAAAATGCTCTTTAGTAGTTATCCTATTCAATCCATGTATACCAAGCCATTGCAAGATGGTGGCAGGCTGCTAGGCGTACTGCAATTAATGAATGCAAAAGACGAAAATAATAATACAGTCAAATTCGATCCTTTGCAATTAAGCTATTTAGAACTTATCTGTAATTTTATTGTGACAGCACTAGAACGTAGCAATATGATTTTTGAGCTTCTCAATCGCACGATAGCGATGACGGAATTGCGAGATCCCCTCGAGACAGGGGTGCATATTAAACGTGTATCGAGTTATGCGGGTTGTTTATACGAACTGTGGGCTACCAAGAGAAATTACTCAAGATCTGTAATCAAAAATGAACAAGATAAAATTAAAACCGCTGCTCTTGCCCACGATATAGGCAAAGTTGGTATCCCCGATTCCATCCTTAAAAAGCCAGGGAAATTTACACCCGAAGACTTTGACGTGATGAAACAGCACACCTACATAGGCTATAAGTTTCTCAAGAATTCTTATTCTTTTCACGACCTTAATTCAGCCTTGGTTTGCCTCCAACATCATGAATGGTGGAATGGTGACGGTTATCCAGGTCACCTTGATGTAGAAACGGGTGAGCCCATAGCCATGAAAGCCAACGGCAAAAACCAAGGTTTGATAGGTACGGAGATTCATTTCTACGCTCGATTAGTCGCTATTGCAGATGTTTTTGATGCGCTCTCTAGCACAAGAGTGTACAAGCATGCGTGGGAACGCCCAGAGATTTTAGCGGAATTTAAAGCGAAATCTGGCGTGCAATTTGATCCAGAATTAACATCTCTTTTCTTGGAAAATGTAGATATTTTTTATACACTTAAAGATTCTATTACAAACTAAAAATAGCCTTAAATACTTTACTTGTGATAAGCGTGATTATGATTGATTCGCTGTATACGATAAAGCTGTTCAAAAAATAACAGCCTAAAAAGTTGATGCGGAAAGGTCATAGTAGAAAAGCTCAAACTAAAATTGGCTCGTTTTCTTAGAACGTCGCTGTGACCATAACTTCCACCGATAACAAAGGTGAGGGCATCTGTCGCATTGTACCACTTCTGGTATTGCGATGCAAATTGCTCGCTACTGAGCATTTTCCCCTGTACATCCAAGAGAACAACAAAGTCGTCCTGCGACACTTTGTCTAGTATCAATTGTGATTCCACATTTTGGCAGTGAAGGATGTCTTTTTGTGAAGGGTTACTGGGAGCTTTTGAATATTCGCTGAGAGCAATCTCACGTATTTTAACATAAGGTTTCAGTCGTTTCTGAAACTCTGCGATGCCCTGTTTTATATAATCTTCTTTAATATTCCCCACATAAATGAGGTTGATCTTTGTCATGACAAAGGATTAATCTGCATCCAGCCAAAACTTTTTTAAGAACTCGTAGAGTTCTCTTTTGGAAATATTTTTAGAACCACGCTGAAAACTCTGTAGTAAGTCCGAACTATCTAAAATTCTATTGATAGAATTATAAATATCGTTGTCAGCTTTCGCGGCATCGGGATCATTTAAAATATAGGGGTCGGACACCAAAATAGGGCCGTCTTCGCTCGATTTGGTTCTTTCCATTTCTTCTAATAACGCAGGAATTATCTCTAATTCTAAGTCAATATAGAGCTCGTCAACCTCGTCAATTTTAACAAGTCCACTGTCTTCAACAACTTGAAACAGCTCTTCCATATCTTCGTTACTATTGGCCTGAAAGAGGAAACCATTATAAAAAGAAAAGTAATTTAAATCAACACTCATGCCTAGGAGTATAATAACAATTAATCAGTATATCTATAAAAAAAACTTGTTTTTTTATTTGTGAATAAAAGATTAATGCGATTTTGTGACTGCGATTTATTTTGAGCAAAGTGAGGCTTTTGAGTCTGAGATCTGTCTGGTGTTTTTGTGATATTTAAGCACTATGCTTGCTTTTTAAAAGAAATTGTGCAATCTTATGAGAGTGTTTGAAAAGAGGTAAAAATGGGACTTTTAATGCTATGAATATAATTATTCTTCTCTTGGGATTGGTCGTGATTTTGCAAATTGCGTTGTTGTTTTTGTTTGTGAAAGCGCAAAATAGCAAGAAAAATGCTGCTCAAGAAAGCTCTCAGTCGACACCTAGTTTGGGCGCGTATTTTTCGCATTTACAGAAAATAATGAGCAATGAATTTTCTCAAAATAGAAAAGAATCTGATCATAAAAGCCAACAACAGCGACATGAACTCTCCACCGCTCTGCAATCTTTTGCCGAAAATATACGCAAATTTGGTCAAGAAAGTGCAGAACAGCAAACGCTTTTTCGTGATTTATTGGACAAAAAAATGGATGAAATGCGCCAAGAAAACAGGGTGCGTTTAAATGAAATGCGTAAAACCGTTGACGAACATTTGCAAACGGCGCTAGAAAAACGATTGACTGAAAGTTTTAAGACGGTTGCCGATCATCTTGAAGCCGTGCACAAGGGTTTGGGCGAAATGAAAAATCTTGCTGTAGGTGTGGGTGACTTGAAAAATGTACTCACCAATGTCAAATCTCGTGGCGGTTTTGGCGAAATGCAATTGAAGATCTTGATAGAAGATTTTTTGACAGCGGATCAATTTGTCGAAAATCTTGATTGCGGTAAAAATACTTCTGAGCGCGTAGAATTTGGCGTTCTCATGCCAGGTTCTCGTCAAAACGACGGAGATAGAGGCTGTTATTTGCCTGTCGACAGTAAATTCCCCCTTGAGGATTATCAGCGTTTGCTCAATGCGTGGGATGCTGGCCTAAAGCCTGAAGCAGAAAAGGCAAGTCTGGAGCTTGAGAAGCGCATCAAACGCTTTGCAAAAGACATCAAAGACAAATATGTTAATCCTCCTTTTACCACGGAATGGGCGATTTTGTTTTTGCCCACAGAAGGTTTATTCGCCGAAATTTTACGTCGCCCCGGTCTTTTTTCTGCTCTGCAACAAGATTTTCAAGTGACCGTTGCAGGCCCCACGAACTTTCAAACACTTCTGCTTACATTTCGCATGGGTTTTAGGCACATGGCTTTGCAAGATAGGGCGGATGAAGTTTGGGACACGCTCGCTGGCATCAAAAAAGAGTTTGCAAAGTTTGAAGAGCAGGTGGTGAAAGTGCGTAAGAGTCTTGAAGTAGCGAGCAATCATGTTGATGGACTGGAAACACGGAACCGAGTTTTGGGCAAAAAACTGCAGTCTATAGATGATGTCTCGCCAGCGGTTAAATCTTTGCAAGACAACAATCATGCCCTGCCTCTATCATAGTGGCGAGAAACTTACTCTATTGTATATTTTTAGTGCAATTTTGACATCGCAAGCGAAGATGTTTTTTTGTCTTCTCTCCGCTTCACTTTAACTGTAAAGCAAAAGTTAAACGGTCCAGTCTAAAACGACTTTTCCAGCTTGCCCCGCAGAAATTATATCAAAAGCTTGTTGAAATTCATGGTAGGGCAGCATGTGTGTAATAATGGGTTTGATGTCAAGACCAGCCTCGACGAGCGCGCTCATTTTATACCATGTTTCAAACATTTCTCGCCCATAAACCCCTTTAATGGTAAGACCGTTAAAAATGATCTCATTCCAATCGGTGAGCAAACTTTCTTTGAACAAACCCAGAGAAGCAATTTTACCGCCATGAACCATGTTTTTTATCATATCTTTAAACGCAAGTGGATTTCCTGACATCTCCAAACCTACGTCAAAACCTTCTTTCAGTCCAAGAGAGCGACCAAATTCGCCAATGTCTTGCTTGCTGGCATCGACGGTGTGCAAGCCTAGATCTTGCGCCATTTTCAATCGGTAGGGATTAATATCACTGATAACAACATTTCTTGCACCACAAAACTTGGCTATTTGCGCACCCATCAAGCCTATGGGGCCAGCTCCTGTAATCAGTACGTCTTCGCCTTGCAGGTCAAAAGAGAGAGCGGTGTGCACGGCATTTCCCAGAGGATCGAAGCAAGCCGCTTCTTCGTCAGAGATTTTATCGGAAATGTGCCATATATTAGATGCGGGAACAACCACGTATTCGGCAAAACTACCCGCTCTGTTGACGCCTAGGCCTTTGGCGCTTTGGCAGTTGTGGGATCGCCCCGTCAGACAATTACGGCAATTGCCACAGATGACGTGACCTTCTGCGGTCACTCTTTCGCCCACGACGCTATTTTTGACGAGCGAGCCAACGGCTTCGATTTTTCCGTAGAATTCATGACCGATGATCATGGGATAAGGTATGGTTTTTTGCGCCCAGCTATCCCATTGATAAATGTGAAAATCCGTTCCGCAAATCGCAGTCTTTTCTACTTTGATTAAGACTTCATCGTCTTTGCAAGTGGGTTTGGGTGCATCTTCTAACCACAGACCTTGTCGGGCTTCTCTTTTGACTAATGCTTTCATGTTATCCTCCAATAATGTTGTTGCGTTCTAAGTGTAATAACACGGTTTGTTCCTTAATTATACAATTTAGTTTAGACAAGGAGCGTGCTAAAAACAATG
>CAYRNA010000053.1:0-8990 GCA_964425555.1 uncultured Spirochaetales bacterium | reverse complement strand
GGTTAATTTACAACGAGACAGATTACGATGATTAGAACCTCGATTCCCCAATAACAGTCTGAGTTATTTGCAAAAATGTAACTTTAGCGTCAACACTATTTATTAATTCTTTGCCTTCTTTTATGACTATCTTGCTGACCTGCTCTGATTCAGAGACTATTATTTGATCCGCGAATTCCATAACTTCTTTTATTAATGCTGTGGCTGTGGCACTCTGACCATCTTCGGATATGCTTATCTCGAAATTTCTTTTTTCAATACTATATTTATTAGTAGTCTCAAAAACTTCTTGTAAATTTTTAAAGTATTCGACGTTGTTTACTTTCTTGATACCACCTAGATCTTCAGGGAATTCGGTTGTTATTATTAGCTCATCAGTGTAATAATCAGGAAGTGTTTCTACCTCTTTAAGAGTCATAGCAGTCTCTAACCTAGATAATAAATTTTCCACTGACGACTCTGTTAATGTTTCTGCTGAGATTTGAAGAGAGATGCTTAATAAAACTAATAAAAAAATAGCTTTGAAATATTTCATTGTTTTCCTCATTTTAATTATAGATAAAATAAAATGGCAAAAGGACTAACGCAAGGCTTCCTTTTAAACCATTGACAAAGATTATACACAAAAGGAAATGGTAAGGGAACTATAACAAAGGTTAATTTACAACGAGACAGATTACGATGATTAGAACCTCGATTCCCCAATAACAGTCTGAGTTATTTGCAAAAATGTAACTTTAGCGTCAACACTATTTATTAATTCTTTGCCTTCTTTTATGACTATCTTGCTGACCTGCTCTGATTCAGAGACTATTATTTGATCCGCGAATTCCATAACTTCTTTTATTAATGCTGTGGCTGTGGCACTCTGACCATCTTCGGATATGCTTATCTCGAAATTTCTTTTTTCAATACTATATTTATTAGTAGTCTCAAAAACTTCTTGTAAATTTTTAAAGTATTCGACGTTGTTTACTTTCTTGATACCACCTAGATCTTCAGGGAATTCGGTTGTTATTATTAGCTCATCAGTGTAATAATCAGGAAGTGTTTCTACCTCTTTAAGAGTCATAGCAGTCTCTAACCTAGATAATAAATTTTCCACTGACGACTCTGTTAATGTTTCTGCTGAGATTTGAAGAGAGATGCTTAATAAAACTAATAAAAAAATAGCTTTGAAATATTTCATTGTTTTCCTCATTTTAATTATAGATAAAATAAAATGGCAAAAGGACTAACGCAAGGCTTCCTTTTAAACCATTGACAAAGATTATACACAAAAGGAAATGGTAAGGGAACTATAGTTTAAATGCTTTTAAAAGAGCGATTAAAAGGTTGTTTTGTTCACACGTTCCCACCGACAATCTAATGCCTGTAAAACTCGATTCGTTCTTGCCTTCGCTATTTTTTGATTTAAGGTCACTGGCAAAAGCTCTAATCATTATTTTGTGATCGTAACACAGTTTCACCAAATCTTGAACATAATCCGTTTGTATGAAAATAAAATTGGCATCACTTTGATAGACCTTAAGAACCCACGGTAAACCGCTTATTTCGTCAGCCAAGCGCACTCTTTCTTTTTTGATTTTTGCTATATTTTCTTGAACGTAGGACATGTTCTCGTTGTCAAAAACCAGCTTTACCAGATTGATACTGGGGCTAGACAGGGGATAGGGCGGGCGTACGGGATTCAACACGTCAATAATTTGAGAATGAGAAATGCATACCCCCATCCTCACGCCCGCCATGCCATAGGCTTTGGACAAAGTTCTTAATATCACGAGGTTGGTATACGCTGATAATTGGGAGATGAAGCTGGCAGATTCGCTGAATTCTATATAGGCTTCATCGACGACAACCAGTGCCTTATCTGCAAAAATATCACATATTTGCTTGATGTCATCAACCTTGAAAGCATTGCCTATAGGGGCGCTAGGATTGGGCAAAAAAACTATTTTTATCTTGCCGTCATCCTGATATGTTTTTACAGATGCGACATCTATCTCTGCCCTATCCGTTTCCAGAAGCAAGGGGATTTCTACCGTTTCTATGCCTTGTATGCTTGCGTATATTTTGTACATACCAAAGGTTGGCACCAGCGTAATAATCTTATCTTGCCCAGCCTCACAAAATGCCCTAATCAATATATCAATGGCTTCGTCACTGCCGCGAGTAATCATAATCTGATTTTTATTGCAGTCATAAGTGCGTGCAAATATATCTTTGAGTTCATCGGGTTGAGGTTGCGAATACCTGTTAATATCACAGGCAATGTCATTGTCAGCAAGGGGATTTTTTATGGGGAAGTAAGGGTTTTCGTTGGCATTCATCAAAACATAAGTGTCCGCCTGTTCGTCAGAAATTCCTAGGCGTGCAGACTTGTAGCTTTGCAATTTTAATATATTTTTTCTTGCCCGTGATACTATTTTCTCAATCATACTTTTACTCATCATTTATCAATTATTATGTTACGTTCTATTCTCTTTTACTTTATATCTACTGTAATTATTTTACCAATATTATGACATTTTAGTATTGACATATTCGTACCACCATAGTACTATACTAACATAGTAGCACGATAAGTCAAGGGTAATTTGAGAGTTACATTGCTTATCTGCGGTACAATAAAACTACTGAGGAAAAAATATCAATAATGAGCAAAACAGAGATACAGTATTATTCTTTACCTGATGCAATATCAAGCATTCATAACCCAAAAGAGGCAGAAATGCTGATGAAAGACCTGTTCACTCCCAACGAGATCAAATCGTTTGAAGAGCGTTGGAAGCTGGTACAATTATTAAGCACGGGGCAATATTCGTACAAACAGATCAATGAAATGATGGGTCAAAGCACCACCACAATAGGCCGAGTCGCTAGAGTTTTAAATTACGATCAGCACGGTGGATACAAATTGATACTAGAAAGGTTGCAAGAAAAATGGCAAATAACAACTTAAGAATAGCGGTACAAAAATCGGGACGATTGAGCGACATCAGTTTTTCCTTGCTCAAGAAATGTGGTCTGAAAATAAACAGAGCCAGCGACAGCCGTGGCTTACTCTACCGTGTTGACAACATGCCCATAGACATACTGCTGGTGCGTGACGACGACATTCCCAGCTTTGTGTCGCAAAATATCTGTGACATTGGCATAGTGGGACAAAATGTTTACGAAGAAGATCTATATAACAGTAACAAAGAAATAAGCTTAACAATTGAGAAAAAGCTCGGGTTTTCAAAATGCAGGCTCGCCATTGCAGCAGCAAAATCAGACATCTCAGAGAATTTCCTTGCTCGCAATGATTTAACAATCGCTACGTCTTATCCCAACATACTGTCAAATTATCTCGCAAAAAATAACATCCACGCAGATATCATCAAGATGAAAGGCTCGGTCGAAGTGGCCCCCACCCTCAACATCGCAAATGCCATCTGTGACATTGTCTCCAGCGGCGCCACCCTTGAGGCTCATTCCTTAAAAGAAGTCATTACCATATTTAATAGCGAGGCTATTTTAATTTCTACAAACAAAGAAATCAATGCCCATAAACGTGCCATCATCGATAAATTGCTCCCTCGCATCGAAGGTGTGATAGCCGCAAATGACAGTAAATATATTATGCTCAATGCGCCAAAATCACAGTTGGCAAACATCACCGCTGTCTTAACAGGATCGCAATCACCCACAATCATACCTTTGCAAGATGTGGACAAAGTTGCCGTCCATGCCGTGTGCAAAGAATCTATTTTTTGGGAAACCATAGAAACTCTCAAAGAATACGGCGCAACGTCCATACTGGTCACTCCCATTGAAAAAATGATGCTATGATAAAAACATACAACTACAAGCAATTAGACAAGGCAACTATTGAAAAATTATGTTCACGCAACAATGTCTCAAATGAGGATGTATTCTCTGTTGTTCAGGAGATTGAACGCAATATCAAAGAACGAGGCGACGACGGTTTGCGTGACACTATCAAACGCATAGACAATGTATTGATAGAGGAGTTCCTTGTTTCCAGTGATGAATTGAGCGCTGCCAACATTGCCCTGCCTTTGCAACAAGCCATATTGGTCGCCAAAGAAAATATCACAAAGTTTCATCAAGCCCAATTGACAAGTAGAAAATCTGACCTTGTTGAAACCACAGTCGGTATCAATTGTTGGCGTGAATTTCGCGGTATTGAAAAGGTCGGGCTGTACATACCGGGTGGCAGTGCTCCCCTCTTTTCAACGCTATTGATGCTCGCCATTCCAGCCCAAATTGCGGGGTGTCAAGACATCAGCATTTGTACTCCCACCGATTCATCGGGCAACATCGCCGCAGAAATACTGTGGTGCGCCAACATGCTAGGAATCAACAAAGTCTATAAAATGGGGGGAGCTCAAGCCATCTTTGCACTGAGCTACGGCACGCAAAGCATAGACAAAGTCTATAAAATATTTGGCCCCGGTAACAATTATGTCAGCACCGCAAAAATGATGGTGTCAAAACATACAGCGATAGACATGTTGGCTGGTCCTAGCGAAGTGCTCATCATAGCCAACAGCACCGCCAATCCTCGTTTTGTTGCTTCTGATATATTAGCTCAATGCGAGCATGGCAACGACTCGCAAGCCGTTTTATTATGCAACTGTCCCAACACAATCAATGATGTCATTCGAGAAATAGAGCGACAAATTCAACAATTACCTCGCGCCGAATTTGCTCGACAATCATTGTCCAACAGTTATTCTGTCTTGTGCGAAGAGCTGAGCGAAGCTGTCGATTTCTCCAATCTGTATGCGCCAGAACACTTGATATTGTCCATGGATAGTGCCAGCCAATTTGTTGAAAAGATCACCAATGCTGGCTCAATTTTTGTCGGTCATTACACCCCCGAAAGCTTGGGCGATTACGCCAGTGGTACCAATCACACATTGCCCACAAGTGGATTCGCCCGCAGTCACAGTGGCTTAAGCGTCAGTGATTTCGGCAAGTGGATGAGCGTCCAACAAACAAGTCAAACGGGTTTGCGCAACATCGCTCACACCGTTGAAACAATGGCTGAAGCAGAAGGCCTGATCGCCCACAAACATTCGGTGACGGTAAGAAATGAAACGGAGAAAACACATGAATAAGACATTATTTTTAGACAGAGATGGCACCCTCATATTCGAGCCACCCGTGACAAAGCAAGTTAATAGTTTAAACGAACTCTCCTTTATTCCCGCTGTCATTTCGTCGCTAAAAAAACTATCCGATGCGGGCTACACATTGGTTGTTGTCACCAACCAAGATGGTCTGGGAACAGCCGCCAACCCCAGAGACATGTATGATTTGATCAACGCCAAAATGATGGAGACATTTAACAATGAAGGCGTGTTTTTTGCAGATTATTTTGAGTGCCCTCATTTTGAAAAAGACAATTGTAATTGCCGAAAACCGCTGACGGGAATGCTAGACAAATACTTGCAGAACAACGACATCTGCTTACAACAAAGTTACGTCATTGGCGACAGACACAGCGATTTACAATTAGCCGAAAACATCTCTATCAAGGGTTTTATGTTGTCGCCCGAAACCACGTGGCCCACCATCACCGAGGCCATACTCAACGCCGACAAGCTTGGCTCCGACCATGCCTTAACAAGAACCGCCGTGATAGAAAGAAAGACTCAAGAAACACGCATTTCTATTCGCTTAGACCTTGATGGAAGCGGTAAATATACGGTTAACACGGGGCTAAAATTCTTCGACCACATGCTAGAACAGCTTGTCAAACACAGCTCCTTTGACATGGATATATCTTGCCAAGGCGACCTGCAGATAGACGAGCACCACACCATAGAAGACACCGCCATTGCCATTGGTCAGGCAATCAAAAACGCGCTGGGCGACAAGAGAGGAATTGAACGCTATGCGTGGGAAAGAATACTCATCATGGACGAGGCAAAAACAGAGGTCTCCATAGATATCTCGGGTCGTCCCTTTGTCGAATTTGAGGCAGACTTCAAGCGAGAATATGTCGGCGATTTCCCCACTGAAATGGTAGCGCATTTTTTCCACAGCCTGTGCCTTAATGCTGGAATTAACGCCCACTTTACATTGCACGGTAGCAATGACCACCACATAATAGAATGCTGTTTCAAAGCGTTTGCGAGATGCTTGAAAGATGCGGTTCAAATTACCAGCACCAATATCAGCTCCACAAAAGGCATACTATGAAAATCACTATTGTCAATACGGGCGGTGCCAACCTCGCTTCTATTTGTGTCGCCTTGGAAAAGCAGGGAGTGGAGACCGTCATTTCCCACAGTTACGACCAGATCAAAAATGCGGACAAACTCATTCTCCCTGGTGTCAGTACCGCAGATCATGCGATGGCCTTACTGGCTGACAACAAGCTCATTGACACTATACAAGAATTTCGTCGACCCGTTCTTGGTATCTGCTTGGGCATGCAACTTTTATTTGATTACTCCCATGAATCTTTCAGTCAAGATAGCATAGACTGTCTGAAAATCATTCCCTCAGGCATAAGCAAAATTCCAGCCAAATCAGGCTTTCCCGTTCCCCACATGGGTTGGAACAGCATCACAAAAACAACAGCCAGCCCCCTTTTAGACGGAATAGAAGACAACAGTTATTTTTACTTTGTGCATAGCTTTTACGCCCCCATCATAGACGAAACCACTTCCGTCACAGATTATTCTCTGTCGTTGTCCGCCACAGTGCAGAAGAACAACTTCCTAGGATGCCAATTTCACCCCGAAAAGTCAGGGCTTGCAGGTGCAAAGCTCTTGGCAAACTTTATCAAACTATAGGAAGTCTCATGAACATCATACCAGCCATAGATTTAATTCAAGGGAAATGCGTGCGCCTCTTTAAAGGTGACTTTGAGCAACAAACCGTTTACAGCGATAAGCCTTTAGACGTCGCCCTATCCATGCAAAATGACGGGGCAAAATTCCTTCATGTCGTCAACCTTGATGGTGCCAAAAACGAAGCTTCAAACAACACTCACATCATCAAAGAAATAGTAGCGAATACAAACTTACAAGTACAAACGGGTGGCGGAATAAGAACGCAAAATCAAGTTGAAGAGCTATTGCTTGCTGGAGTGGATAAAGTTGTCATCGGCAGTCTTGCCATCAAATCTCCCGCCGTGGTCAAACAGTGGTTGGAGCATTTTGGCAATGACAAAATTGTCATCGCTTTTGACGTAAAAGTCACAAACAACGTCCCCATGATTGCCGTAGACGGCTGGCAAAACAGCTCTGTCGTTTCACTATGGACCGCTTTGGACGACTACCTTGGTGCAAACACCCCCATCAAGCATATTTTATGTACAGACATTGACCGTGACGGCGTATTAAACTCTCCTAATTTTGCCTTGTACAAAGAGATACAGCGCAACTACCCTAAGCTACAATTGCAAGCGTCGGGAGGCGTGGGGAGTTTCGCCGACATACAACATTTGTCAGACAACAATACCCCCTCTGTCATCATTGGCAAGGCTTTGTACGAAAAGAAATTCACCCTTGTAGAGGCTCTCAATGTTAACTAAACGCATCATACCCTGCCTAGACATCAAAGACGGCGTTGTCGTCAAAGGCACACAATTCAAGAATCATCACCTCGTTGGCGATATCATAGAGCTTGCCCAACGTTACAACGAACAAGGAGCGGATGAATTAGTTTTTTACGATATCACCGCCAGTTCAGACAATAGAACCGTAGACAAAAGCTGGATTAAAAAGATATCCAAGACTCTCAATATCCCTTTTTGCGTTGCCGGTGGAATTCGCACCCTAGAGCAAGCCGAAGAGATATTAAACTATGGAGCCGATAAGATTTCCATCAATTCACCTGCCCTCGAAAACCCCGTCCTCATAGAAAAATTAGTGAACCGTTTTGGCAGTCAATGTGTCGTCATTGGCATAGACTCTATGTTTCATGCCCCCCCAAATTTCACCAAAAATGCGGACGAAAACAACGACCATGCCTACGATGACATTAAAAACTATTTTGTTTATCAGTACACAGGCGACGCAACAAAAACCATTAATACCAAGCTTTCCACCGCTGAATGGGTGAAGGAAGTGCAAGAAAGAGGTGCTGGCGAAATCGTTCTCAATTGCATGAACAACGATGGCGTGAAAAGCGGTTACGACATCAGGCAATTATCTCTGATTCGGGCAAGGTGTACTATCCCCTTAATTGCATCGGGCGGAGCTGGTCAAAAGCAACATTTCGTTGACGTATTTCAGCAGGCAAAAGTTGACGGTGCCTTAGCCGCCAGCGTTTTTCACAAGCAAATATTGACCATAGCAGAGGTCAAAGAGTATTTAACAACCAAAGGCATAAAGGCAAGAATATGAAAAAGCAAGAATTATCCCCCGAATCACTCGATTGGCAAAAAGTAAGCGGACTCATCCCCGTCATCATTCAAGACAAGGTGACAGCTCAAGTCTTAATGCTGGGCTACATGAACGAAGAAGCCTTAAAGCAAACGATGACGACAGGCAAAGTCACTTTTTACAGTCGTAGTAAACAGCGTTTATGGGTCAAAGGTGAAACTTCGGGCAATTATTTGTTCGTAGAAAACATAGACAAAGATTGTGACAACGACACTCTGTTAATACAGGCAAATCCCGTTGGTCCCACCTGCCACCGTGGTTCACAAAGCTGTTTTAACACCGCAGACAAATCGCCCCTCAACTGGTTGATCAAGCTAGAAGACATCATCAATGAGCGACTAGCAAATGATGGCGATAGTGAAAGTTATGTTGCTCATTTAAAACGCAGTGGCATTAACAGGATAGCTCAAAAAGTGGGCGAAGAAGCGACAGAAGTTGTCATTGCCGCACTCAACGAAGATGAAAAGCTAGACGACGAATCCGCCGATTTATTATTTCACTTACTTGTATTGCTCAATTATAAGAACCGTAGCATTTGCGACATTTTGCGTGTACTACAGGCAAGACACAAGACAAAGT
>CAYRNA010000052.1:0-9107 GCA_964425555.1 uncultured Spirochaetales bacterium | reverse complement strand
GCCTTGATTATGCCATTTTTAAGGTTCATTCTCAAGGAAGAATAGGGTTTAACCAAATCGGTGCGAGTGTTAATTCTGCAACAAGATTGGTTTCTCTCAATCAACTTTCTATTGTGGAATCAGAGTTTATCCATTTAGATAATCACCTCAAACGAGCTTACACCGTTGGTCTCAACACTATATTGAAAGCCAAGCGAATCGTCGCTCTTAATTTTGGTAATCAAAATGCGGAAACGATAAAATCGCTGGTGCAAGAAAGAGCGACTGAATCTTATCCAGCGAGTTTGTTGCAACGCCACGACAATACGACTTTTTTACTGGATACAGAATCGGCTTCGCAGCTGACACGAATACGAACGCCTTGGGTGGTTGGTATTGGTGAATGGGACGAAGAGTTGAAGTGCAAAGCCGTTGTTTGGCTCTGTAGTGAAACGGGGAAATCTATCCTAAAATTGACAGACAACGACTATCATAGCAATGGTTTGGGGACGCTTTTAGAGCTTGAAGAAACTTCCGCCTATGATTTCAATGTGCGCATTTTCAATAAATTGCACAAAACGATTACGGGTTGGCCTGGGGGTAAACCTAATGCAGACGATAGACAGCGGCCTGAACGTTCAACTCCAGCCAAGAAGCGAGTAATTATTTTCAGCCCCCATCCCGATGACGATGTGATTTCAATGGGCGGTACTTTTGACAGGTTGGTTGATCAGGGACACGAGGTACACATTGCGTATCAAACTTCGGGTAACATTGCCGTTTCTAATGCCGAAGCGCTTCGTTTTGTCGAGGTCGGTAAACTGTTAAATCCTAATGATAAATGGGGAGCATATCTCGATGACTTGACGGATATTAATGCTGATAATACCGCAAATATTTTGAAAGTAAAAGGGACAATACGACGCTATGAATCATTGGGCGCAACACGTTATTTTGACGTTCCAGACAAGCAAGTACATTTTTTAGATCTGCCCTTTTATGAAACAGGAAAAGTACAGAAAAATCCTATTTCACAAGCTGATATTGACATCATTAAGAAATTGATTGAGGACGTTCAGCCGCATCAAATTTATGCTGCAGGAGACCTCGCCGATCCTCACGGGACTCATAAAGTTTGTCTCGATGCCATTTTTGCAGGCTTAGAAGAATTGAAAAATGAAGCGTGCCTTAAAGATTGCTGGGTGTGGCTCTATAGAGGGGCGTGGCATGAATGGGATGTGCACGAAGTTGACATGGTTGTGCCCATGAGTCCTGACCAAGTATTGCACAAACGAAAGGCTATTTTCTTTCATCAGTCACAAAAAGACGGCGTCATGTTTCAAGGCAGCGACTCCAGAGAATTTTGGGTCAGAGCGGAAGAACGCAACAGAGTAACGGCAGAAAAATATCACAGGCTCGGTTTCGCAGATTATGCGGCAGTGGAAGCGTTTAGAAGATATCATTTTAATTAAATTGAAAATAAAAATATAAATACAGAAAGGTAAAAATATGAAAACAGCAGAAATTACAATTACTAATCCTACGGGCTTACACACTCGTCCAGGAACAATGTTCACCAAAGAAGCCAAGAAATTTGAGTCTAAAATTAGCTTGGAGAAAGAAGGCGTTGTCGTCGAAGCCAAGAGCATAGTAAAATTGCTTAAGTTAGGGATTTCGCAGGGTGACACCATTAAAATTTCTGCCGAAGGTAGCGATGAAGAGCAGGCTATAAGCACCCTGTCAGATTTCCTCAGTAATTTAAAGGATTAATTATGCCAAAATTTGAAGATTTACTGGTTGTTTCGCCTGGTTTGTGCAAAGGGCAAATTAAGATTGTTGAGGCGGAAGGTGAGATAGTCATTCCTACTCACGGACCTCTTGATTTTGAGAGCGAAAAGACTCGCTTTTTGCAAGTTATTGCTAAGATACAAGAGGGTTTTAAAGAAGATTCTCAGCGTGACGATGTCGCTCAAGAAATACATGATTTATTGGAAGCCTATAACGAAATCTTAGAAGATCCTTCGTTGATTGACGACATAGAAACTAGCATGAAAAAAGGCTCAAACTTAGAGCAAGCCGTTGAGTACGTTTACGAAGAAACCGCCAATGATTTAGCGAGTTTGGAAGATGAATATTTTGCACAAAGGGCTCATGATATTCGTGATCTCAAGGCAAAAATATTGCGCAGGTTGTTGCAGGTACCCGAACGTGATCTCAAAAACTTGGACGCCAACACTATTTTAGTTGCGGATGAAATCACTCCTGCTGAAAGTGCTAAAATTGATTTTAAAAAAGTCGTGGGTATTGTTACGGAAAAGGGCAGTAAAACCGCTCATATTTCTTTGATAGCGCAAGCGTTAAAACTTCCCGCTATTGTGGGGGTCGATATCAGTGCAAAAGAATGGCAAGACGGTACGGTTTGTCTTTTTAACGGCAATGCAAGAACTATCATTTTGTCACCCAGTAGCGAAGATGTTGCTAGTTTTGATGAGCAATACGCGGAGTGGAAAGAGCGAGAAAAGCACTTGGAATTATGGCGATCTAAGCCTGCCCAAACTTCAGATGGAGCGAAAACGATAACGTTGCTCGCCAATGTCGGAAATTTGCAAGATAGTGAAAATGCGTTAGAAGAGAATGTGAAGCAAATCGGTCTTTTACGTACCGAATTTTTGTACATGTATGAAAAACAGGCTCCCAACGAAGAGCAATTGTTTGACAAGCTCAATAAAATGACGGAAGGAATGGAGGCGTCGACAATACGTTTGCTTGATATCGGTGGCGACAAAGAAGTGCCTTACCTGAAATTCGCCAAAGAAGAAAATCCGTTCTTGGGTTTCCGTGGCATACGATTTTTATTGGAAGAACAGCACATACTGAAGACGCAAATTCGTGCCTGCCTCAGGCTCAATGAAATTCGTAAAATACAGTTGATGATTCCTATGATAGTGTCTGTCGATAGATTTTTGGCCGTGAAAGCCATGGTCGATAAAGAAAAAATCAATCTAGGTACTAAAAATGATATGGATGTCGGGATTATGGTAGAAACGCCAGCGTCCGCCATTATGATAGATGGATTTATCCGTGCTGGTATAGATTTTATTAGCATAGGAACAAACGATTTGATCCAATATACAGCGTGCTGTGACAGAGGAAATCAAAAAGTAGCCAACTTCTATAATCACTATAGACCAGCGGTTTTGCGACTGATCAAACGTTGTGTTACTGAAAGTGAAGGAACGAAGGTCAGCGTGAGTATTTGTGGCGAAATGGGTGGTGATCATAGTCTTACCGCTTTGCTTGTTGGCATGGGTTTAACCAAGCTGAGCATGGGGAGTGCCAAGGCTAATAGCATCAAGGAAGTTCTCAATCGTTATACTTTCGCTGAGTGTGAAAAATTAGCTAATGCGGCTTTACAGGCCGTTACTGACGAAGAAGTCAAAAGTCTTTGCGAGAACTTTTAGTCATTTATCGTTCACCTAAAAAGAGGGTAGAGGTGCGACCATGTAGCTCTATCCTTGATGTAATGGTGAAATGATGAACTGAATCTTTTATGAGCGTATTGATGAATATTCGTACGCTCAAAAGATTCGACTTGAATAAATATCTTTGTTTTTTATCATAACGTGCATATGCTATTAAAAATTTTATCCATCTTGTTGTGCTTTTTGCTTGCTTCTTGTTTGTCGCAAAATGATAAAATTGCTTACACCAAGGATTTTTATAGCATAGCGCAAAAATACTACGAAGAAGAAAACTACGACAAGGCGCTTGAGTACTATCTTGCTGCCCAAAGACTCAGTCCCTCGCTTAAATTGGACTACAGTATTACTCGAGTTTACGTCAATTTGCAGAAATTTAACGCTGCCTATAGAATTATAGATAAATACCTGAGGCGTAACCCGCAAAGCGTTATTTTGCGGGAAATTAAGGCCTATACTTTATACCAAGAATCTCTTTATGTCGCACAAGTTGACAGAATTGAAAAGCAAGAAAAAGCCGCCAAAGAAGAGAAAAAGAGATTAAAAGAAGAGCAAAAGAAAGCAGAAGAAGCGAATAAAAAAGCGGATTTACCGCCCATCACCACGCCGCAACTTGAAGCAGAAGAACCCGATCCCGAATCAACAGAATTACCCGCAACGGAAACTCCCTCAGAGCTAGCAGAAACAACACCGCCCATAGATGAGGCATCATCAGAGCCTGCAGAGCCACTTCCCCTCATTGATCCTGAAGTAGTCGCCGAAGAAGAGAAACTGCTCACAGATCCCCTGCCACAGCCTGAGACAGAAGAGGTCGCCGAGACTGATTATACAGTTATGAAACCTTCACAAAAAGAAAAGCGCGCCAAGGAACTCAAGCAAGAAAGCAAAGATCTTTTTGCTCGTATTCTCGAACAGGTTCCGCATAGAAAAATAGCCTTGTACAACCTCGGTTTAATAGAAAAAAATGATGGCAATAATCATGAGGCAGAAAAGTTGTGGTTGCAAATTTTGAGTTTTGATCCCAGTGATGAAAATACCATCAGACAATTATTGTTGCTCTATTCTGAGACGGACAATAACGTCGCCATAGAAAACATCACAAGGCAGACCTTGCCTTTTGTGAAAAAGGAAAGTATAGAAACGCTCATCCCTTATTTGTATGCAGGCGGACACTATGAAATAGCCCTTTCCATGCTTAAAGTGAAGTGGAAAGAAGATAGTTCTCGTCGCACCGAGGCCCTGTTTAATTTTTACTACGGTTCATTTTATGTGCTGGCTAATCAGAATAATGAGAGTAATTTAAAGAACGCCGATTTGTATTTACAGCGGGCCATAGATTTTGGATTTCGTGATAAAGAACTGATTTATAGCTTTCTTTTCGCTCCCAATTTTCGAAGCAGTTCTCGTTATAAAGCGTATTTTAGGCGTGCCAATCTCGTTACAGCTGAAGAAATACAGAACGAACAAAAACGACGCAATGAGAGCAAGAAAAAATAAGGTGGGCAAAATACGTAAATACACGTTTTTACCGCCAACAAATTATTAAAAAAATACCAAAGAGCTTTACAAGGCAAGTCTTATTAATTATTATCAATTATAATAATGCTCTTTAAATAACGTTTTATACAACGTTGAGTATTCGCAAGAAATTAATTTTAGGTGGTCATATATATGTCTCGAACATGTACTATTTGTGGAAAAGGAACTATCACGGGCAACAATGTTCCACGAAAAGGTTTGGCAAAGAAGAAAGGTGGTGTTGGTCAGCACATTGGTGTTAAGACTCGACGTGTTTTCAAACCAAATCTAACAAAAATCAAAACCTTTTTTGAAGGCAAAACACAAACAATAAGAATTTGTATGCGTTGTATGCGTTCTAATAAAGTAGTCAAGAAAGTTTAGTATTTTACTTTGCTTTTGGTAAGATAAAAAAGAGATCTTCGGGTCTCTTTTTTTGTTCATTATGACTAAAAAATACCTCCCTATTATACTTTTTATTATCGTGGCTGTGTTAGGTGCCTTTCTTTATGCCCTGACCCATAACCTCGATCAACGATCTCGAGTCGCAAGAGACAAAACGAATCTCTTTGAAGAGAATGGCTATTACGTTCTCGCTTATCCCCCGCAACGCGCGTCACAAGTTGAAGAAGACCTTGAGGCACGCTTTGATGGAGTCCTAACAAAAAACAATAGTTTTGTTTATTTGAGTGATCTTTCAGATACACCCAGACAGATTAGTATTGCCGCCTTGGGGAAATACGATAAAGCGGATAAACGCCTCACTCCTTTTTTGCAACAAGTTCCCTTCCTCTTTCGCTCTGAAATCGCTGATGCAAATATAGCGACAACGGACGATCACGATAATAATACGGACAGCAATGTCGACGCAATAAATGTTGAAGATGAGAGCCTCGACTTAGCCTATGTCAAAGCGAATAGCTACGGAAAAAGGCACGAACTCAAACAATTTATTTCGAGACATGAAGACGTCGTTGTTGCCTCTGCGATGAATTGGTATTTTCTGCTGTTCTTTGTGCCGTGGCTACTGGCGGTGTATTTCTTTGTCGTCAGTTTAGAGCAACTGAAAATGGTGTTCTCCGATTCATTTTTTTATCTTTCTCTGGTGATTTTCTGTTTTTGGGGCTTTAGTTTGACCATCAGTTCGTACTCAGAGGCCTTGTTGCACACGGCTTATTTCGGCTTAGTTTTTGTGTGTATCTATGCCTATTACCAGTGCATTCTCTCACAAATCTTGTCTTATCTCATGTTTTTCTTACTTTCTGTGGCACATTTCTTAGTTCTTGCTCACAAAGAGTTCAGCTATCTGGCATTCTTGTATTTTTTGCTGAGCTACATTCTTTTCGCCATGCTATTTTTACAGATGCATAAAAGAAAAAACAAGTCTAAAAGTATGCTGGTGCAGAAAGGACAGTTAAATTTCTTGCCCGTTTCGCTGTTGATTATCTTCTTTGTCATAATCACCCTCATTCCGCCCTCGGCCAATTCAAGCTTTCGTTATGACGGTGTAAAATATCAATTGGGACAATTGACTGATATGAAAAATAGAGGCAATGCACTGCGTATTTTTGACCAAGAAGAGTGGCTCGTGCAAGAAAATAGTTTTAATTTGAACAGCTATATTTTGAATAGAGCGTACCAACAGGGCTTTCTCTACGGACGACCCTACCAGAGCCTTAGTCGCAACGAGACCATTGATAGCTTTATCGTAAAAGAAGACGAAGAGGGCTTGGGCTACGAAGAAGAACCCACCGTTTTATATCAGTTTACTGACACATGGTTTGATTCTCTTAAAGCAGATTATTTGACAAATCCGTGGCTCGCTCTTATTCCACTGAAATAAGCGAAGAAGTCGAGGTTCACTCCTAAGATTTCCTTCGGAGCAAGCCTCAGTTCAAACTACCATGCTCTAGCGTTTCGCTCATTCTCATACGACGCAATATCCGCTTCGTGCAACAGAGTCTGGTCTATCATATCGTTGCCGTCTAACAAGTTCTGTCGTGCCGTCGCATTCAAGCTAAAAGCATAGCTCACCTTTCCGCACACAACCGTCTGTTGCAATAAATCCACCGTAATCTCACGCTCTTTGCCCTCAAGCAGGAGATCAAACAGTTGTTGTATCTCTGCGGGAGCGAGCTTCACCAATAACATCCCATTATTGAGAGAATTGTTATAAAAAATATCCGCAAAGCTCGTTGCAATCACAACCTTAAAGCCATAATCCATCAAAGCCCACGGAGCATGTTCCCGACTCGAACCAGAACCAAAGTTCTCACGAGCCAGCAAAATAGACGCTCCCTGATAACGCTCTTCATTCAAAATAAAATCGGGGTTGGGCTTTTTGCCTTCCGCATCTAAATAGCGCCAGTTGTGAAACAAATGCTGACCGAAACCCGTCTTGGTGATTTTTTGTAAAAATTGTTTTGGTATAATCTGATCCGTATCCACATTGGGACTATCCAAAGGAAGCACCAATCCAGAACATACCGTAAAACCTTTAGTCTTCGTACTTGCGTTTTTATTCTCGCTCATAATTATTTCCTATTCTCTGAAACAAAACTTCTCACATCAACAAATCGACCCGCTATCGCCGCAGAAGCCGCCATCGCAGGACTCAGCAAATGCGTTCGTGCCTGCCTCCCTTGTCTGCCTTCAAAGTTTCTATTGCTCGTCGAAGCACAACGCTCAAAGGCCGAAACCTGATCTTCGTTCATCCCCAAACACATAGAACAACCCGAATAACGCCATTCATAGCCCGCATCCGTAAAGATTTTATCCAAGCCTTCTTTCTCCGCTTGCAAACGAACTTGATAAGAACCTGGCACAACAATGGCCTTCACACCCTTGGCAACCTTGCCCAAAACCGCTATTTTTGACGCCGTGCGCAAATCTTCAATACGACTATTCGTGCAAGAACCAATGAACACTCTGTCTATCTTAACATCAGTCAAACGCTGACCCGGCGCCAGACCCATATACTGCAAAGCCTTCACCACAGAAATTTTATCCGCTTCACTCGCACAAGAATCAGGATGAGGCACAACGTCCGTAATGCTGATCACCTGACCTGGGTTAGTACCCCACGAAAGTTGCGGCTCTATCTTATCGCCTTCTAGCAGAATTTCGCTATCCCAATGAGCATCTTCGTCGCTGAAAAGATCAGCACAATCAGCCACGAAATCATCCCAGTCTTGCCCCTGCGGAGCCTTCTCGCGGCCCTTTAAATAAGCAAATGTTTTCTCATCAGGAGCAATCAGACCAGCCTTCGCACCCATTTCTATCGCCATATTGCAGATAGTCATGCGTCCTTCCATACTCAGGTTACGGATAGCCTCACCGCAGTATTCCACCACGTGACCCGTACCCCCAGCCGTACCCATCTTCGCAATAATCGCAAGAATAATATCCTTCGCACTTAAATAAGAATTAAGCGAACCGCTCACCTCTATCTTCATCGTCTTCGCACGGTTCTGTCGCAAAGTTTGCGTCGCCAGCACATGCTCCACCTCCGAAGTACCTATACCAAAAGCAAGCACCCCAAAAGCCCCATGCGTAGCCGTATGAGAATCACCGCAAACCATAGTCAGCCCTGGCAAAGTCAGCCCCAACTCAGGCCCAATCACATGCACAATACCCTGATGCTCGCTATCCAGAGAATAGAGCGGAACATCAAATTCCTGACAATTTTTTACCAGCGTTTCCATCTGTATCTTTGCCATAAAAGACGCATCTTCTATACGGCGAGAAGTCGTCGACACATTGTGATCCATAGTCGCAAACGTCTTATCAGGCCGTCGCACCTTCCTACCATGTTGTCGCAAACCATCAAAAGCCTGCGGAGAAGTCACCTCGTGCACCAGATGCCTATCGATATAAATAAGAGGCATCTCATTCTCAGGCTCCGTCACGACATGTCTATCAAACAACTTCTCATACAAGGTCTTAGCACCCATACAATCTTCCTTATCTTATCATTCATCAAACTCTATACAAATACTATAATCCCAACCCCCAATTTTGTAAATATACAACATCCCCGTATAAAAATTTACACCCCCCTCATCCACCTAAAAATCTTCTGGGCGTGCCCCTCTCCTCACGTCGACGGTCGGGCTATGCAGGGGTACCGTG
>CAYRNA010000051.1:0-9479 GCA_964425555.1 uncultured Spirochaetales bacterium | reverse complement strand
GGCTTGAAATTACTGGAAGATCCCGCCACTCTCAAGACTATTTCACGGTGAAGGAAGGGAAGGGAGGCTATGCTTTCTCTGCTTATGAAGACATGAGATAGCTAGGAAATGATCTGATCAATCTCATCTTTGGTCGCAAACTCAACTAAACCAGCTCGTTTAAATTTACTCGGGTCAGCTAAAATTATTTTGCGTCTTGCCGCACGCAGCATCATCTTTTTCATACCAACTTCATTGTAATTATTGATGTAAAAACTCCCGTTTTCTCCTATCCCATTCACTCCTAAAAACAGGATATCGGCGTCTATATCTTCTAGTTGTTTTTCGGCGGGCAGGCCCAAAGTGCTATTTGTTTGCACTTCGTATAAACCACCAAGAAGGACAGTAGGAACTTTTTTTAAGACCTCGGGAAGATTTAAAATGGCGAAAGAAGGCGTAATGATTGTGATATCTGAACGATCTTTAAGTAGTTTTAAAAGTTGAAAGCAAGTCGACCCCGCATCAACCAAAACAGACGCATTAGGCTCTATTAGCGTGAGTGCTTTTTGAGCAATACGTTCTTTCTCAAGGATGTTCAAATCAAAACGTTGAGCATAATCTAATCTTATAATTTCTTGCTCAATAATCATCGCACTACCATGCAATTTTCGCACAAGATCTTGATTTTCTAAAGACTGTAAATCCCTGCGGATGGTATTTTCAGAAACATTTAATAATTGGCTTAATTCAGAAATGGCAACGGTTTTTCTAGATCGCAATAAATCTAGAATTTCGGTCCTTCGTCTTTCATTTTTTGTAATTTCCATAATTTTTATTATTATAAACAAAATGAGAATTTCCACAATACGACGAAAGATGTCGTAAAAACTACAAAAAAACTAACTTTTGTTACATTCCGATTGACAAAACTATATTTTCTGTGATAGAATGGACTTTAAAGATAATGTATTATTTATTTTAATAAAGGAGTTTTTTTATGAAATATTTTTTAGATAGTGCGAAACTAGATGAAATTAAATACGCGTACAATGCGTGGGGGATTGACGGTGTCACCACCAATCCTAAGCATATTCAAGCCAGCGGGAAATCTCTAGAGGTGGTTTTAAGCGACCTTGCTCAGTGGGTGCAACAAGAAAGTATAGAGGGTTGGGAGACCTTCCCCATCTCCATAGAGACAGACCCTTACGAAGAAAATGTGGACAAATTGGTCGAAGACGGTAAACGTCTTAGCTTTCTCTGCCCCAACTTCGTTGTTAAAATAGCCTGTACAGAAGCAGGCGTGATTGCAGCACGTCGTTTGGAGAAAGAGGGAATCAGAACTAATGTAACTCTCGTTTTTTCGCCTTCACAAGCTATGCTCCCTGCAAAAAACAACTCTCTATTCGTTTCACCTTTTGTCGGCTGGAAAGAAAATAGCGGTGAAGACTGTTCTGCTTATATTCAGACAATTGTGGACATTTATCAAAACTACGAATTTGAAACAGAAATTATTGTTGCCGCGTTACGCAATGGAAAACAAATAGCAGAAGCGGCTCTTGCTGGCGCAGATATTGTAACGTGTGGATTGCAAGTCTACAAAGACAGCATCTATCACCCCTTCACAGATTATGGACTAAACGTTTTTCGAAAAGCTTGGGACGGAACTAAGAAATAAACGAAACTAAACACAAAAAAGGAGAATGAATATGAATAAAATTTTAATCATCTTAAGCCTACTGCTATTTTCTTGCGGAATTGACTCTACAAACAATCAAGCAGATGCGGACAAATCTTCGGCGGGTTCGGCCTCTTACGACTATAACGCCATGCCAGCCAATGTTGAATTTGAATTTATCGCATCTCACGATGGGAACTTAGAAGACTACAAACACAAGGCATTGATTCTTCTCAAAAACTATGTCGAGGCAAATTCCAACGGAAGAGTTGGGATTTCTATTTATCCTAATGGACAACTTGCGGGTTCTGTGAATGAAAGAATCGATGGCATTGTTCAGCAAAGTATAGACATTGTAAATACCACGGGTGATGTCAGTAGTTATTGGGAACCTATTTCTATCTTTGATCTACCCTATATGGTGACGAATGACCGCTTGGTAGAGACGATTTTTAGTGATCCTTCTTTTATAGGAGATTTACGAAAAGGTGCTCTCGCCGCTACAGATAATGCGCGTTTAATGGTCGTAACAAACAGTGGGCGCTGGCGTAATTTCGCAACGAGTAAAAAAGACATTCAGAGCGTCGCCGATTTACAAGGTCTTAAAATCAGAACCGTTTCTTCCAAAGTGCAGCAACAATTAGTGACCGCTGTGGGAGCCTCTCCTACCAGTATGGCTTGGGGCGATTTATATACCTCTCTGTCTACGGGAGTTGTCGATGGCACAAAGAATGGTGTCGTGGATATTGTAAACGCCAAACTATATGAAAGTTTAAACTACATCGTCTTGGATAACCACGCTTATATGGCTGGATACTGGTGGATGAATAATGAAAAATTCAACACTCTACCCAACGATCTTAAGCAGGTTATGGTTGATGGTTTTGATGCTTTAAGTTGGTTTATTCGTGAGTATAATAAATATGACGAAGCGAGTGCTTACGAAGTATTCAAACAAAATGGTGGTACGATTTACCGACCAACAGAATCAGAATTAGCAGAATTTAAACAAGCTGCTCAGCCCGTTTTTGACTGGTTTACCAACACGGCATCTGAAGAGACTCTGATGTGGCTAGGACGATATCAAGATGAAATAGAACAGAAAAAGAAAGACTTACAAGTCGTACGCTCTTTAGAATTACAGTAAAAGAGGTCTTGTTCAAATGAGCTATTTTCTAAATTCAATTGATAAGTGGCATAAGAGAATATGCGAGGGAGGGCTATTCTTAGGAATGGCGTTGCTCTCTTGCATGACCTTAGCTGTTTTATTGCAAGTTTTTATGCGCTATATTTTCAATAATCCTATTTCTTGGATTGAAGAATTTAGTGTCTATTGCATGTTTCTGATGGTGTTCCTTTTGTTACCTTATATTGCGTTACACCAACTTAATATAAGCATGACCCTGTTTTATGATAAAATATCTCAACCGACACCGAGGTTAATTTTGGATATTTTTATTCAAGTGATCAGCTGTTATGGCATTATTGCCATTACCCCTGTTTTGCTCGAAGTCATTGTAAATAATTGGACAGTAACAACAACGCAAATGCCTTTGAGTAAAGGGCAATTTTATGCGATAGTCCCTCTTTCCTTTTTCTTTGTGGTCACTATCACAGTACAAAATATCATACGAAGTACCATTCAACATTTTCATCCCAAAAGAGAAGGTGAAGAGCGATGAGTTCAGTTATAATTCTTATTTTTCTGGGGCTCATGTTTACAGGTTTACCCGTCTTCTTCTCACTTCTTTTATCGGGTGTGATAGCGGTACTGACATCGGGAAATGAGCAATTCTTGCCCCTTTTTGTCAATAAGTTCATGGGGGGGATACAGAGTATCAGCCTCCTCGCACTCCCTTTCTTTATCTTAGCTGGAAACATCATGGGAAAAGGAGGTATCACGACACGTATTATAGATTTTTCTAAGTCTATGATAGGCCATAAAAAAGGTGGCTTGGGTCATGTCGTGATTCTTTCATCCACCATATATTCGGCTCTTACGGGATCTGCGGTGGCTGCCACTTCGGCAATCGGAAGCATGATGATACCCAAAATGGAACAAGAGGGCTACACGACGAAATACGCAGCGGCTCTCACGTCAGCGGCAACGGTATTGGGGCCTATTATTCCACCGAGCGGCATTATGATTATTTATGCCTTTGCGATGAATACTAAAATCAGTGCCATGTTTGTCGCAGCCTTGGTTCCAGGTATTTTGTTTTGCATAGTTTTGATGATAATCAACTATTTTCAATGCTATAAAAAAGGTTTCCTCTTTACTTCTGAAAAGGAAACAACAGCACAGAGGTGGACCAGTTTTAAACACGCTTTCTGGGCACTTTTATCCCCCGTCATTATTCTCGGTGGAATTTATGGAGGAATTTTTACTCCCACAGAAGCCGCTGCGGTCGCCTCTGGTTATGCTGCTTTTATCGCCGTATTCGTCTATCGGTCCATCACACTCAAAGAGCTTTGCGAGGTGGTAAAAACATCAGCGATCAGTTCTACGGCGGTGCTACTTTTGGTTGGTGTCGCCTCTGGTTTTGGAAGCCTTATTAGCTTAACTCCTATTTCGGGACAAATTAATAACTTCCTCTACTCGCTTACGACCAATCCTTACCTTCTTTTTGCGATTGTAAATGTGATTCTCTTGGTGATAGGAATGTTCCTTGATGCAGGGCCTGCCATCCTCATCTTTGCGCCCATACTTGCAACGCCTCTCCTTAATCTAGGAGTAGATCCCGTCCACTTTGGTATTGTCATGAGTATCAATGTCACAATAGGGCTTGCCACTCCACCCATGGGCTTGGTTCTTTTTGTCGCCTCCAACCTCTCTAAAGTCTCTCTAGAAAAGATTTCACTAGAGGCTTTACCCTTCATTTTGGGAGAGATAGGCATTGTTTTTCTCATCTCATTTTTCCCACCCTTGGTACTTTGGCTTCCCCGAGTATTAGGATTCTTATAAAAAATAATTAAAAGGATTTTCATATGTCAAAAAAAACCTATAAAAGTTTAGATTGGGCTCAAAATCAATCTCTAAAATACATGCCCGAGTCGGATAGATTTGTTCTGAACATGCCCGAAACCTTGCTCACTTTCAACGTCATAGGTGTGGGGGTGAACGGTCAAGAACACATTCGCTGTACCCATTTTGAGGGGCGTGCCAAAATCAAAGGGGTCTATGATCCCAATGAAGGCAGCATAAAAGGGGCGCAAAGAGAGCAGGCGAAATACAGTTCCGATGCCTTGGTTATTTACCCCACCTTGGAGGAAGCGTGTTTCGACAAGGATGTCGACGGTTTGATCATAGCCACACCCAATTATACTCACCTAGAGGTATTAAAAGTCGCTATCAAAGCGGGAAAACCTATACTGTTAGAAAAACCCATGACAACGACGATTGTTGATGCTGCTCACATGCAACGCTTAGAGCGTGAGTATAAAGCGGTGATTCAAGTTGGTTTACAGTATCGATATAAAAGCATATATCGTGAATCTTTATACGAAGTCCTTGAGAGGAAATCTTTGGGCGAAATTAAACTGATGTCTATTTCTGAGCATAGAATCCCTTTTCTTGATAAAGTTGGACAGTGGAATAAGTTTTCTGAAAAATCGGGGGGAACTTTAGTTGAAAAATGCTGTCACTATTTTGATCTCTTCAACATGTTTGCTCAGAGTAAACCCAAGAAAGTGTATGCGACGGGAAGTCAATTTGTCAATTTCACCAACTATGAGTACGAGGGAAAAACCAGCGATATTCTGGACAATGCGATTGTTACCATAGAGTATGAAAATGGTGTGATTGCGAATTTTAATCTCTGTATGTTTGCGCCACAATTTTATGAAGAAGTTACTCTTTGTGGTAGCGAAGGGCGACTCAAAGCTTACGAAAGCCAAGATTTCCCTGGCGGAGAAGAGAGCGATGTAAGTCTAGAAATTTTCAGGGGGGAGTTACAACCTGCCCGTAAAATGAGTCCTCGTTATCCGCACGCCGTGGAACGCCTTGGTCATCACGGGGCGACTCTGATCGAACACCAGCGTTTTGTTGATAATATACTCGCTTCAAGCGTCGATAGTGCCACCCTAGAAGAAGGGTTTTGGGCCATTGTCATAGGCGAAGCGGCGGAACGTTCCGTTAAAACAGGCTCCCCTGTATTTATTCAAGAACTGTTGAAAGAACTAAAGATAAGTGAGGTTCTCTAATGGAAAAAATTGCAATTTTTATAATGGGCAGAAAACGACCTGGATTTGATATGGCATGGGGTGAAACTATCACCAAACAGGTCAAAGAACTTCTTACCACGATGAAATACGAGGCTATTTACCCTCAGATTATCGTCGATGCAAAAACGATGCAAGAGTCCGTCCAAGAAGCCAAAAGTAAAGGGGCTAAAATCGGCGTTGTATTGCAACCGACGATGGGCGACGGTAGACTTGCACCGCTGATGAGTCAGCACTGGGGATCGGCTCTGATTTTTTGGGCCACGCCAGAAAAAGGGGAAGGGAAGATGATCTCCTCGTGTTCTTTAGTCGGAACACACGTTTTCGCCGCAACGCTCAGTCAGCTCAACATCAAATCGGTTTTTATGTATGCGAGTCCCACGGCAAACAATTGTCAACAAGATTTAGACGATGCGATCTCTTTGGCTCGCGCTTGTTACGCTTTACCGCAAAGTTGCCTTGGATTGATTGGCCATCACGCACCAGGTTTTATAGACATGCATCCCAATTTGGGAGAAATGAGCAAGACATTTGGCGTACAGATGAAACAATTTGCTATTCATGATTTCATGGCTCTCATGCAAACGATTCCAGAGAATGAAATCGAACAAGATTTTAAATTGGTTCAAGAGATGTCGCTACCCTCGCAAGATATTACGGACTCTGATTTAAAATATCAGAGTAAAAACTACCTCGCCATCAAACAATTGATGGAAGATGAACTCTTAGAAGGAGTTTGCCTGCGAGAATGGCCCGAGTTTTCAGGAATTGATGGAATGTGGGCTTATCTCTCTCTCTCACGATTGGGGAATGAAAATATTCCTATTTCTTGCGAAGGCGATGTCGATGGAGCGTTGGTTCATCTGATTGCAAAATACTTAGACCTCGGTTCCGTCTTTTTGTCCGATTGGTTAGAGCATACCCAAAACACAATCACCCTGTGGCATGGTGGATTTATACCCTTTGATCTATGTAAGCCTCTTCACAGCAAGGGAGGTCCTACCCTCACCAAGCATTTTAATGGTAAAAACCCAACCGTTATAGATAGCGAACTAGAAGAAGACATGGATGTGACTCTCTTTAGAATTTGGTGTCACAACGGTCGATATAAAATCACTGCCCTAGAGGGGAAAACCATTCCTCTTACTCGAGAATTTTACGGGAATCACGGCCTTGTTCATGTTGAAGAGCAGGCAAATCTCACACACTGGTTAGAAGATAAAATCTATAGTGGCATGCCCCACCACGTCAGTGTTGTGAGAGGACACCGACGTAGGCTACTTCAGCGATTTGCGCAAATTTTCCAATTAGAATGGGAGGCTTAGATGTTTAAGAAAATTCAACAATCCAACCCCGATCTCTCTATCTTCGCTGTCACTGACAAAAAGTTTTCTCAGTATGGAGAGGTTTTAAATTTTAAATGTGATGGGATTAAAAAACGCATTTCACAAGAAGAGATTCCCGCAGAAGGGAATATTTATCAAGCCTGTGTGGAGGAGCTTTCTCAGCATTCTGAAACGAAAGAAATAAGTGAAAAATTCTATCAAGGAAGTAATATACAGGTAGGATTTTGTCACGGTAACAATTCTCTGTTAGGAGCGGTGGAATATCATGAGGGTAAAGAAGTGCTCATTGCTCTTGCACCCGTGGTGTTGTTTCTCGGTTTGGCGTCAGAGATCAAAGATAACCATTATGAGACAAACAGGTTAGACGTTTTCTATCTTGAAGAGGGTGAAATGGTCTCGCTGCATCCAAGAGTTCTCCATTTTTCTCCCTGTAGAGTCTTAGACCATGGGTTTAAAACCGTTATTATCTTGCCAGAGATGACGAATAGACCTCTCAAAGAAAAAGACCCTGCCGATCCAACTCTTTTTGCCCAAGATAAATGGGTTCTCATTCATCCTGAAAATACAAAATTTATAGAACGTGGTGCCTACGTCGGTTTAGAAGGCAAAAATTATATTATTAACACAATTCAAACGTAAGGAGTTTGTATGAAATTCGGATTTATTGGTCTAGGAACAATGGGGACACCCATGAGCAAGAACCTTCTCAAAAAAAACAAAGGACTTGAATTATACGTATATGATCTCAATGATTCTGCCATAAAAGACCTTGTTTCTCACGGTGCTATTGCCTGTCAAAGTGCTAATGAAGTTGTCGAGAATGCGGACGTCATTTTTACCATGGTGCCTACGAGTAAAAACGTAACAGATCTTTATAACGGTCTGGAGAAATCTATCCGTAAAGGTCAAATCTTCGCCGATATCAGCACGATTGATCCCAGCGTTTCTATCAAAGTAGCGGCTATGGTGAATCAAAAAGGGGCGCAGATGCTGGATACGCCTGTGGTGAAATCGCAAGCAGCGGCTATTGACGGGACTCTCGGTTTTTACGCAAGTGGCGATAAAAAAAGTTATGAGACAATCAAATCGTACATTTTATGCATGGGTAATAATGTGATTTACTTAGGCGATAATGGACGAGGGTTAGTGATGAAAATCTGTCACAATATGCTCGTCGGGCAGATTCAAAATGGCGTCAACGAAACGATTACGCTTGCGCAATCACAAGGTATTTCTGTCGATCAATTTACGCAATCTATTAGTTACGGTGGCGGTTCAAATTTCTACCTTGATGCGAAAGCAAAATCTATAGATACACAGGATTTCAAACCGGCTTTCTCTATACAAAATATGAATAAAGATGTTTTTATAGCGAAAGATCTTGCCGAAGAGGCGAATCTCGATCTTCCTGGTATATCTCTTGTGACAGAGGTCTATAAAAAAGCGATGGAAGAGGGTTTAGGTCCTCTCGATTTCTCCGCTACATATAAAGTGGTCAACAAACAGTAATGACAGAAATTTATATCCCTCTCATTTTATTGGTGGCTTCGTTCGTCCAAGGCTTAACTGGCTTTGGGCTAGCGTTAGTTGCGGTAGCGAGTCTCTCCCTGTTTTTAGAGCCAACGATCAGTGTGCCTCTTGCGGGGATTTTTGGATGGCTTATCACTTTTCCCTTGGTCTTTAAGACGATTAAAGACATTGAGAAAAGGGTAGCTATTATGCTCATTGTAGGCTCTATCCCTGGTTCTATTCTGGGAGCTCGACTACTCAAAACGCTGAATCACGACCTTATTCTTATCTCAATGGGTTGTGTTCTCGTGATTTCGGGAATCTATTTCCTTTGGCCTAAAAAGAAAGGACATAGAACCGCAGAATCACGCAGTATTAGCAGTCTGTTGGTAGGCTTACTTTCAGGAATATTTGGTGCTTCTGTTGGAGAACCTGGCCCTCCAGTCATTGCCTATCTATCAAATAAGGCGTGGAATGCTCGCAAAATGAAAGCAACCCTTTCCCTATTCTTTATGATACAAATGATAGGTTCGCTTGCAGGGTTTTACATCAATGGATTTTTGACCAAAGATTTAGGGATCAAGCTGTTATGGGGTGTTCCTGGGTTTATTCTGGGAACGATGTTAGGACTTTGGGCTTTTGAAAAAATGAGCAAGTCTAAAATAAATTATCACGTTTTAGTGCATCTTTTCCTTATCTTGATAGGAATAAGATTGTTTGTCGTTCATCTCATCGCTTATTTAGCATAG
>CAYRNA010000050.1:0-9507 GCA_964425555.1 uncultured Spirochaetales bacterium | reverse complement strand
TGTTATTAGACCATTTGGGCATTAGTTTAAATAAAAACTTAGTATTAGTAGGAAGCACACAGAGCCTAGGTTCGGGCTCTAATAAGGGCATTAGAGAAGTTCTCAAGAATCTTAAAGAGTTTGATAATGCCATTTTATTGGAAGGTGGCCCTCAAGGCAGAATGAGCTATAATTCCATTGGAGCATTGCGCTTAGAAATACTGGTAGAAGTTCCCGACAGTTACGACTGGTCACGTTTGCAAGCGGAAGGTTCAATCGATACGGTTATAGAAATAGTAAGGCGTATTCAAGGTATTCCTTTGCCGAGCAGACCCAAGTCTAGCATTGTATTTGGTTCTATTCGTGGTGGTCTTGGATTCAGCAAAATTGCAAAACGTTCAAAACTGATGTTGGAAGTAAAGAGTGAATCTGCGTCCATCGTGAGAGATTTACGTCAAAAAATCCGAGATATTGTAGATGAAGAAGAAGCAAAAACGCGCTTAAATATTACCATTACAGAGATTAATCGGCGCTTTCCAGGAGGTCTTCAGTTTTCGGATCCCCTCATCAAAACGGTAAGAGGCTTATTCAAAGATTTTGGAATTTCTACGATAGATGTTCCCAGTACTTCAGACTTATCCGTTTTTATAGAGAAAAAAATACCAGCGGTCTTAATAGGTCTCACAAACTATGAATTCATTTCTGACGAGAGAGACAAAATCGCCATAGAACCTCTTGAAACAAGTCTTTTAATCTTATTGGGTATAATTTTAGAATTAGATAAGGATAAAGAAAATGTCAACTAATACATTATTACGTAAAAATACATTTCACCATTCTGATTTCAGCGATATTGCTGCTTTGGTTGCAGAAAAAAAGAAGAAAAAACTGAAAATATCCGTTTGTATTCCCACTTTAAATGAAGAAAAAACAATAGGGAAAGAGATAGTTATTTTACGTTCAGAATTGGTCGAACGATTTGCTCTTATTGATGAGTTGGTTGTCATTGATTCGGGCTCTGAAGATAAAACGCTAGACGTTGCCAACCAGTTTGGTGCGGAGACATATTTGTCAGCCGATATTTTGCCAGAAGAAGGCTTTAAGCGTGGTAAAGGGGAGAATCTGTGGAAGGCGGTGTATCAGTTAACGGGGGACATCATCGTTTACATCGATGCGGATATTAGCAATATTCATCCTCGGTTTATTTATGGGCTGGTTGGGCCTTTAATTAAAGATGACAAGATTAGTTACGTCAAAGGGTTTTATGATAGACCGCTCAACTTTGCGGGGAAATTGAGACCTTCGGGTGGTGGACGTGTTACCGAAATCATGACAAGACCTTTTTTCTCTATGTTCTTCCCCGAGTTGTCCGCTATCATACAGCCTCTTTCGGGCGAATATGCCATACGTCGCAATGTTGCCGAAGCGATCACATTTCCTGTGGGTTATGGCGTGGAGACGTCGCATTTAATAGATGTCCATTCAAAGTGGGGTATAGATGTTTTCGCACAAGTCGACCTTGATTTGCGTGTGCACAGAAATCAAGACACGCTGAGCTTGGGTCGTATGGCCTTTGCTATTTTGCAAACAATGATGAACCGATTGCAAAAATTGGGAAGGATTGAAGAGCAGGAACTTGCCACGATTTTGTATCAGTTTGAGGTTTTAGACGATGAATACAACCTCAAAGAATTTGATTGGCAAGAATTTGAGAGACCGCCTATGAATACCATCAAAGGGTATCAAGAAAAGTTTCCCGTAAAAACGAAAAGTAAAGCTAAAACAGAAAGTACATAAAAGAATTAGAAATGATAAATTTTTCTCCAGAAAACAAAGATACACCTATTGCAGTGTTGGTTTCAGGTGGCGTTGACAGTTCGGTTGCACTCGCTCTGTTAAAAGAGCAAGGCTATACCAAACTCAAGGCATTTTACCTCAAAATATGGCTAGAAGATGATCTGCATTTCTTGGGAGATTGTCCTTGGGAAGACGACCTTTTCTTTGCACGGTCTGTTTGTGAGCAGTTTGATGTTGAGCTAGAAATTGTTCCTTTACAGCAAGAATATTATGACGAAGTGGTGAGCTATACTCTCGCCGAACTGCGTAAAGGTTTTACACCCAGCCCCGACCTCTTTTGCAATCAACGCATTAAATTCGGTGCATTTTATAACAAGGTGGCGGTAGAATACAACTATATTGCCAGCGGACATTATGCAAGATTGCATCACGATGCGCAAGGCGTTCATTTGCTGAAAGGCATAGATCCCATCAAAGATCAAACCTACTTTTTATCACATCTTTCGCAGGAACAACTGTCGCATCTCATTTTCCCCATTGGTTCTTTTTCTAAAGTAGAAGTGAGGGAGTTTGCCGAAAATTATGATCTTGTCAATAAAAATCGCAAAGACAGTCAGGGCATTTGTTTCTTGGGGAAAATGAATTATAACGATTTTATTAAACATTATTTGGGAAGCCAAAAAGGCGAAATTAGAGAGAAAGAAACGGGTAAATTGCTCGGAGAACACAACGGTTTTTGGTTTCACACCATAGGTCAACGACAAGGCTTAGGACTAGGAAATGGGCCTTGGTACGTGGTGGAAAAAGACACGGTAAATAACATTGTTTATGTATCCACGCAAGCCTCTGAGAATAGGCTAGAAAGCTCATTTTATGGGCTAGAAAGTAATTTTATACAGCCTTTAAATGCTAATAAATTAGAGTGTAAAGTAAGGCATGGTGAGAATATGCACGACTGTGAAGTACACTTAAATGAAGATGACACCTACAAAATAGAGATAAATCCAGGCGATAAAGGGCTGGCATCAGGACAATTTGTTGTTTATTACGGCGGTGAAAATAGCGAAGAATGTTTCGGTGCGAGTAAAATAAAGCTAAAATCATAGCACTATGCGAGTCTGTTTTTTGTATTTTTATTACTATAATAGCATGAAAAATACAAAAAAACAGAAAATGTCTTGCCTTTTATAAAAATGAGTGTATATTTGTGCGTATGAATAAAACAGTTTTTAATTTAAGTTCCTCTATGTCAGAAAGTATGATGTACTGTCTAAGGGTGTCTTTTTAAAAAATCTGTTTTTAAAATAGAATTGTCAGAACCCTAGGAATTTATTTCTTAGGGTTTTTTTGTTTTGGAAGGTTTGAAAAAACCACGAGGAGTAAGTATGGAAAAAGAGACATTAGTTTTACACGCCAATAAAGACGGTAAAGAGTTAACAGCGCATACGCCTATTCATAGAAATACGGCCTATCATTTCAAGAATTCTGAACACGCCGCCAACCTTTTTGCGTTAAAAGAGTTCGGCAGTATTTATACCCGCATAGATAATCCGTCTTGTGCTGATTTAGAAGCGAAGATAGCGAGGATTGAGGGGGGTAAATCGGCGTTAACTTTTGCGAGCGGAACGGCTGCCATTTTCAACACTATTATCAATATCTGCAAGACAGGAGATGAACTTATTGCATCATCTGATCTTTATGGCGGAACATTTACGATGTTCAGTTGCATCCTATTGCAACTCGGCATCAAAGTTAGATTTTATGATGTGAATGATACGGATTCTATTCACGCTTTGGTGAACGAGAAAACGAGATTGATTTACACAGAAATAATTGGCAACCCGTCGCTGAATGTTTCTGATATTACCAAGTTAAAGAAAATCAAAGAGCAGTATCATTTACCTCTGGTGGTTGATTCGACTTTCACGCCACCGGTGATCTTTAAGCCCTTAGATTATGGTGCGGATATCGTCATTCATTCTTTAAGCAAATGGATAAGTGGGCAAGGGATTATTATTGGCGGCGTCGTTGTGGATAAAGGCGAATTTGACTGGGCAGATGAGAAATTTGCTCTTTACAATGAACCCGATGATAATTATCATGGCTTGCGTTTTGCTCACGATTTAGGAGACCTCAATTCTCTGGCGTTCATCCTGAGATTGCGCCTTGTTCCTTTGAGGAATTTGGGGGCAGCGCTGTCACCTGATAATGCATGGCACGCATCACTCGCTATCGAAACGTTGGACGTGAGAATGAAAAAACACTGTGAAAATGCTTTGGCGGTAGCCCAATATTTAGAGCAAAATGAGAATGTAGAGTGGGTAAGATATCCAGGATTAGAAAATGACCCGAGTTATGGATTGGCGAAGCAGTATTTTAAAAATGGTTATGGTGGCATGGTTGTTTTTGGCATTCGTGGTGGGCGTAAGGCTGGAGAAAAGTTCATTGATTCGCTGGAGCTGACAAGTCTTATGGCCAATGTTGGTGATAGTAGAACTCTGGCTATTCATCCTGCAAGTACAACGCACAGTCAACTGAGCGAAGAGCAATTGATACAGTCGAAGTCAACTCCCGACCTTGTACGATTGTCCATAGGCTTGGAGAATGTCGACGATATTATTGCAGACTTCAAACAAGCGATAGAGAAGGCCGTAAGCTAATTTATATTGCGTTGACAATGATCTTTCAACAAACATTCTGTGCATCGAGGGGCTCTCGGTGTGCAGATATTTTGACCCATCAACACAAATAAGCGATTGATTTTAATCCAATGTTCAAGGGGAACGATTTTTCGCAGGGCAACTTCGCTTTCATCTGGGGTGTCTGTTTTGATGTAGCCCATGCGGTTCAATATTCTGTGAACATGAATATCAACACAGATTGCAGGAATATCAAAGGCGAGAGCCAGAGTGAGATTGGCTGTTTTTAAGCCAACGCCTGGTAGGGCTAACAGTGCGTCTAAATCCTGCGGTACGTGGCTCTGATATTGTTGTATGAGGATGTCGCAAATGCCGTGTATTTGCTTGGCTTTGTTGCGGAAAAATCCACAAGGGAAAATGAGCTGCTCTATCTTTTCCAAGGGGAGGGCATAGACGGCTTCTATTGTGTCGGCAGTGTCGAAGAGTCTCTTCGATGCGGCAAAAGTGACAGCGTCTTTCGTCCGTAGAGAAATTAATGTGGAAATGAGTATCTTGAAAGGGTCGTTGTTATATTGTATCGCTATTTCTTCGACAGAAGGGTCTTTGACATCAACAAGCATGGTGTCGATGCAATCAAATAAGGCATCCCACGAGAGCATTTTACTAGTAGTCACCCTGCGTCTCTGCTTGTTCGAAGCGGACAATGTTTTTTTGGAAAGCGAGATTGACGGTGTCGGTGGGACCGTTACGGTTTTTAGCGATGATGAGCTTTGTTAGTTGCGTATCTTTCGGGCCTTCGTCCTCTTCTTCGGGCTTGAGTCCTCTGTCAGCATTTCTGTGCAACAGAAGCACAAGGTCGGCATCCTGTTCTATCGCTCCAGATTCACGCAAATCGGCAAGACCGGGTTCTTTACCTTCAACTTGACGACCTACTTGCGATAAGGCAATAATAGGGATGTCTAATTCCCTTGCTAAGGACTTGAGAGAGCGACTGATGGACGCCATTTGTTCATGTCTAGGGAGTAATCTATTTTCTGCCGAAATGAGGCCTAGATAGTCAATAATGATGACTTCAACCTTTTCTTTCATTACGAGGCGACGAGCTTGTGCCCGTAGTTCCAAAAGTGGAACGTTGGGAATGTCAACGATAAAAAATTTACTCTCATAGAGAACGCTGACCGCAGTCATTAATTTGTTGGTATCTGCGTTGCTTAACAAGCCTTTACGAATGCGCTGAAAATCGACGCGTGATTCGGATGCTAACATACGTTCAACGAGGGTGTTTGCTGGCATCTCCAGCGTAAAAAAGGCACAGTTTTGTTTTGCACGGACAATCATATTGGTTGCCATAGAAAGTGCAAAAGCCGTTTTCCCTATGGACGGTCGGGCACCTATGATGATCATTTCAGACTTATGAAAGCCGAGAGTACGTTCGTCAAGTTCTTTGAAGCCACTGGGTACACCAGTGATATGGCTTTTGTGATCTTTACGCGCTAAAATTGTATCAAATGTGGTCGAGGCCAAGTCGGTGATATTAGAATACGACCCCTGATAGCGCTTGTCGTTGATGTCGAAGATGCGTTTTTCTGCATTTTCTATCATCATACCCAGCTCTTCGCTACCATCGTGAGCCTCTTTTTGCAGAGTTTCAGATGTCTCGATAAGGGTGCGACGTATGCTGTTTTCTTGTACTATTTTTGAATAATACTCAATGTTGGCATTAGAAGGGATGATGCTGGAAAGGCTTGCGAGATAGGCCGTTCCGCCAACTTCTTGCAATTCTTTGCGACTCTCTAGCCTATCTTTAATGGTGAGTAAATCAACAACTCCATCGCTGGTAGCTTTGTCATTGATTTGACAAATAGCGGAGAATATTTTTTGATGGGATGTCTTAAAAAAGTCAGAAGGTATGAGATGAACTTTGACTATATCCAAAGCTTCTCGAGAAAAGTTACCTAATAAACCCCCAATAATAGCACGTTCCGCATCATTATTAAAAGGAGGGGAGATAATATTGTTTGACATAATCGCCTTTGTGAAAGTTGCTCACAAGTTTATAATTTGCGAGCAACGTATCAGGAAGAAATAGTATTTTCTCTAAGAGGTCGATTCTTCTTGAGCAACTTCTTCGGTAGGAGCAGCTTCTACTTTTTCTTCTGCAACTACTATTTTTACTTTAGGAAGAACGTTTACTGTAATTTCAACGTCTGTCTTTTCGTAAAGGTGAATTCTAACTTTGTATTCACCGATAGCTTTAAGAGTATGGTTATCAATATAGATTTTTCTTCTATCAATAGATACACCATTTTTTGCTAATTCTTCGCCAATATGGGCAGCCGTAATAGCACCAAAAAGTTGACCACTTTCATTGTTGCTTACAACAAATTCAATGACAGTATCTTTGAGCTTTTCAACCAAAGACAACGCTTCTTGACGTTTAGCCTCTTTACGCGTTTTGATCGCTTGTTGTTTTTGCTCTAAAATAGTTAGGTTTTCTGGTGTATGGAGGAGAGCAAACTTTTTTGGAAGTAAAAAGTTACGAGCGTAGCCATTCGCTACATCGCAAATATCGCCTTCTTCTCCAAGATTACTCACGTCTTTCATTAAAATAATTTTCATAAATATATTCCTCTTGATTAAACAGTTATCGGGTCATGAAAGGCAGTAAAGCCAAGATTCGTGCACGTTTAATTTCTGTCGTAAGAGCTCTCTGATGCTTTGCGCAAGTTCCCGTAATACGACGAGGCAACAATTTACCTCTGTCTGAAATAAAACGCTGTAGAGCTTCTACTTTTTTATAGTCCAAATCTAATTTATGCTCACAAAAACGACATACTTTCTTGCGATAAAAGTTTTTATTACTTTTAAAGCGTTTGTTTTCACCCTGATTTTCATAAGGTTTTTTCTCGTATGGTTTCTTTTCGCCCTTATCTTCATAAGATTTTTTTTCGGGAGTTTTTGGGGCAGTGCTTTCTTGTATTTCTGTATCTGACATAGTTATTTCCTTAAATTATATCTTTGACTAAAACGGAATATCTGAATCGTCAAAAGAGACGTCATCAGAAAAAGGAGGAGGTGGGACGGGCTTGGGTGCACTGGGTTGCTGTGGAGTAAAACTAGGCTTTGCCGCATTTGAGTTATTATAATTATTAGGTTGAGCAGAATCGTTTGTTCTACCACCCACTAATGATAATTCATCAATATCTATAGAAACACGAGAGCGTTTTGCGCCATCTTGTTCCCAGCGTTCTTGCTTTAATTTACCCTCAATAACAACCTGTTGTCCTTTGCGTAAATAGTTCTGCAAGGCTTCCCCGCGTTTTCCGTAGATAGTGGCGTCAAAAAAATTAGCCTCATCTACCCACTGGTCACCTTGTTTTCTATTTCTATTTACAGCAAGAGAAATTCTTGTGATACTGAAACCTGATCCTGTTACGGTGAGTTCAGCATCTCTTGTCAAACGACCCAGTAAAACAATTTTGTTTATATCCGCTGCCATATCGTAATCTCCGCTATTCTAGGCTTTTTTTACAACGAGAAATCGCAAAAGCTGAGTAGTCAGCTTCAATTTTTCGTCGAGTTCTAGTAAACGTTCTGGAGTACTTGAAAAGTTGAAAAGGCGATAATGACCTCTTGTTTGCTTTTCAATAGGATAGGCTAACACTCTGTTCTCCATATCTACTTCGGATTTGATATTAGCATCTACTTCAGCGAGTACATTTTGTACTGCCTTGATGCCTTCTTCATAGTTTTGATCGGTTATCTTAAAGATCGTAACCAATTCATATTTATTTGCCATAGTAACCTCCCTGTGGCTCAATTAAGATCTACCTATCCATTTTATTAATGTTGGTAGAAAAGAGGATTGTTCCCCGATTATACATTCTCACAAATATTTTGCAAGTTTAAAAGGCCCATTTTCTCATATTTCTGTTGAAAACTTGGTTGTTGATGATAGGAGTAAAATCTGGAAATCGTGTTTATTTTGGGTTATATTGCAATGGTGTAACAGAAAATATACTTGATTATGACGTGCTAGTCATTATAGTAGAGAAGTATAGTTAAGGTAGAAATCGGAGAGTTATAGATGCTAGGAATTGTATTAATCAATTATAAATGTCATGGGGAAACGATTGCTTATGTTCGCCAGGAATTAGTCAAAACGAAAGCGACTTATCAGATTGCCATTGTTGATAATAGCTGTGATGAAAAGGAACTAGACGCCCTCCAACAAGAGTTTGCACAGGATTCGTTCGTCGACATCCTCAACCCTAAAGATAATTTAGGCTATGCTAGAGCGAATAATTTCGGTGCAAGACATCTTCTTCAAAACTGCGATATTGATTACATACTCTTTTCTAATTCAGACATAGAGTTTAAAGAAAATGATGTTGTTGATTATCTTTTAAACAAGATGAAAAAGGACAATATTATTCACATCGGTCCTCAGGTTCTTGATGCGAAGGAATTTTACCCAATATCTCCTAATGAGTATGAATCTTTTTATCATCGCTATCTATTTGATATATTATTTTGGGCTAATATGGAATTTATACTGGGTAATATTAAAGGTAAAATCCTTAAAACTAGGAGCATAGAAAATACTTCTACTCATTTTTTTGCACCTAGTGGTGTCTACTACAAACTTTCGGGGTGTTTTGTGATTCTCAATGCGCGCGTCTTTGAAGAGATAGGAATGTATGATGAGAACACCTTCTTAATGGGAGAAGAAATGATTTTGTCCGAAAGATTGCTCGCCCATGGTTATAATAGTTATTTTGACAACGAAAGAACGGTATTCCATAGAGGGAGCGAAACCGTAAGTAGGGTTTATAGTACGATAAAAAAGGTATGGTATCTTACTGCAGAAGCAGAAAAATACTATTACCACCACTATAAAAAAGTACCTTCTTGGCTGTTAGCTTGTATTCCTTTTTGCATAGAGACGCATTTTTTTGTAAGAAAGATACTCCTTTTTGTTCGACAATCCATCAGTCAAGTGCTCAAAAAAATGAAGAAGAGCTAGCGATTAGCAAAAGGGCGCTTTATCTGTTGTTGTAGTTTTTTTCTATCCACTGTAGGTATTCACCAC
>CAYRNA010000049.1:6319-9827 GCA_964425555.1 uncultured Spirochaetales bacterium | reverse complement strand
TTATCTGTTGTTGTAGTTTTTTTCTATCCACTGTAGGTATTCACCACTTTTGATTTGCGCTATCCAGTCTCTGTGACTTAAGTACCAATCGACGGTGTGTTCTAAGCCTTTTTCAAAAGTATAGGCTTGCTTCCAATTCAATTCTTTTTTGAGCTTGTCGCAGTTGATGGCATAACGTCTGTCGTGTCCTGGTCTATCTTTAATATAGCTGATAAGTGCCTGCAGTTCTTTTTCTGGTTTGTCTAGCTTCTTTGCCATGATTTCGCAAAGCTTGAAAACCAAGCGGATATTTTCCCATTCGTTTTCGCCACCGATATTATAAGATTCACCGAGGCGTCCATTTTGCACAATAAGCCAAACCGCGCTGTTGTGATCTTCAACATGAAGCCAGTCACGAATATTTTTGCCATCACCGTAAACAGGCAAGGGCTGTTGTTCGAGCAATTTCTCTATCATGACGGGGATGAGTTTTTCGGGGAATTGGTAGGGGCCGTAGTTGTTGGAGCAGTTGCTCAAGGTAATGGGCAAGTTATAGGTATGAAAAAAACTGCGGACGAGATGATCGGATGACGCCTTGCTAGCGGAATAGGGGCTGCGGGGATCATAGGGTGTGTCCTCAAAAAAATAATCGGTTTCGGCCAATGAACCGTATACTTCGTCTGTGCTGACATGGTGGAAAAGGACGCCGTCCCTGAAGCCGTCACCTGTGGGTGTTTGCCATTGTTTTTTGGCGGCGTTGAGCAAGTTTAATGTGCCGAGGACATTGGTTTGCACAAATACATTGGGGTTGTCGATGGATCTGTCGACGTGACTTTCTGCGGCCAAATGTATGACGGTGTCTATGTCATATTTTGCAAAAATAGTTTGCACGGCAAGAGGGTCGCAAATGTCTACTTTTTCAAAAAAGTAACGTTTCTCACCAAACGTTTCGCTGACATCTGCCAAGCTCGTTAAATTGCCCGCATAGGTTAGACTATCCATATTAATGACTTTGCCTGTGAAGTCACTTGAATTGAGCATGTAGCGTATTAAATTGGAGCCGATAAATCCAGCTCCGCCTGTGACAAGAATATTTTCTAGTGTTCTCATGAAGGATTTCCTTTGCTTGAGAGGTATTGTTGTAAGGAATCTTGCCAAGAAGGGATGTCAAGATGAAATGTTGTCATAATTTTTTCTTTTGAAAGCAAAGAATAGTGTGGTCTTTGAGCCTTTGTAGGATAGTCTTCCGTGGTGCATTGCGACAGACGACAATCGTGATTGATCAAGCCTAGAGCCTGTCCTTTTTCTTTGATTGCTTGAGCGAAAGCATACCATGTCGTTTCGCCGTTATCAGAAAAATGGTAGATTCCGTGGGCGGTTTGACCCTTTTGCTCATACTGTAAAATAGCTAAAATGGCACGACACAAATCGACGGTCCAAGTGGGGCTGCCGTATTGATCGCCCACGATAGAGAGAGCGTCTTTTTCGTTCATCAATGTTAACATTGTGTCGACGAAATTTTTGCCATATTGGCCATAAAGCCACGAAGTTCTCAATATATAATGCGCACAAGCGCTTCTGGCAATGGCGTGTTCGCCTGCCAATTTGGTTTTGCCATAAAATCCCACGGGCTCGGTCTCACATTTTTCATCGAGAGGAACATTGCTCTTTCCGTTAAAAACATAATCTGTAGAAATATGGATTAGGCTATAGTTTCTTTCCTTGGCGAGCAGGGCAAGATTTTCTGGGCCGAGGGCGTTGAGGCTGTCAGCGGCATAGCGATTTTGGACGTCTTCGGCGTCATCAACATTGGTGTAGGCGGCGCAGTTTACCACATGCGTGATATTTTTATCTTCAGAAAATCCCGTCAACATGGTTCTGTCTCTGATATCAATACGAGAACCCGTGGCGATGTGGTCTATGTTGTTTTTTTGCAGCAAGTTCGCAAGTTCTTTGCCCAACATCCCTTCGCCACCAACAACCCACACTTTAATCTTTTGAGCATCATTTTTCATACATTTACCACAAGGTTTCGGGTTTGAGATCGCGTAGATACGGCAGTTGTAAATCTTTGGGAGAAAGTTGTATTTTTGACTTTATCGCAGGCCAAGAGATCGCCAATTCTTCGTCATTATAGCGCACGCCCCCGTCGGCTTCAGGATGATATTCTGCTGTGCATTTGTAGAGGAAATGGGTGTTGTCGGTCAGGGTCAAAAAGCCGTGAGCAAAACCGGGAGGGACATAAAATAGTGTGCCATTTTGCTCTGTGAGTTCAATGCCGTAATGTTGTTTGAACGTGGGGGAATGGGGCCTTAAGTCAACGGCAACATCCCAGACAGCGCCTTTCACGACTCTCACGAGCTTGCCCTGAGACCATTGCCCTGTCTGAAAATGAAGACCTCGCAAGGTTCCTTGTGAGGAAAAAGAATGGTTGTCTTGCATGAATTCGTCATGAATTCCATGGGCGACGAAGTCACTTTTTTTATAGGTCTCTTGAAAATAACCCCTGTCGTCTTCAAATTGACGGGGTTGAATGATGACAAGACCTTCAATGGGAGTTTTTTCAAACTTAAAAGGCACGAGAATCTCCTAGGATTTTGCTCAAATAAGCTTTGTAATCGGCATTTTTATTTTGGTCTATGAGCTGTGAAAATTGTTGCGATGAGATAAAGCCTTTTTTAAAGGCAATTTCTTCTAAACAAGCGATCTTAAGTCCCTGTCTTTCTTCTATTATTTGCACAAATTGTGAGGCTTCGAGCAATGATTTGTGCGTGCCGGTGTCGAGCCAAGCGAAACCTCGCCCCATAAGTTGCACGTTGAGTTCGCCTCTTTTCAAATATTCCTTGTTCACGTCGGTGATTTCTAGTTCACCACGAGCCGAGGGCTTAATATTGGCAGCGATATCTAATACTTGATTGTCGTAAAAATAGAGTCCAACCACGGCGTAATTTGATTTGGGTTGAGCGGGTTTTTCTTCAAGAGAAATGGCCTTTTGATCGTCATCAAATTCTACCACGCCGTATTGTTGTGGGTCGCTGACATAGTAACCGAAGACGCTTGCGCCCTTTTTTTGCTGTGCTGCTTTTTGAAGTAAATTTTGAAATTCGTGGGCAAAAAATAAATTATCCCCCAAAATAAGACAAACGGAATCATCGCCGACAAATTCTCGTCCCAAAATAAAGGCTTCAGCCAAACCATTGGGCTTGTCTTGCACTTTGTATTCGAGGCATAAACCCAGTTCGTTGCCATCGCCCAAGAGCGTTTGAAAGACGGGTGTATCTTGGGGCGTTGAAATGATCAAGATTTCTTTAATTCCCGCTAGCATGAGGCTAGAAAGAGGGTAGTAAATCATGGGTTTATCATAAATGGGTAACAGTTGCTTGCAAATCGCTTTGGTTGCGGGATAAAGCCGTGTCCCGCTTCCTCCTGCTAATATAATTCCCTTCATATATCTGTCCTCTCTTGGATTATAAATCAAATAGTACTATAAATCATTTTAAAAGAAATAAGGCTAAAATACAAGAAGAGA
>CAYRNA010000049.1:0-6219 GCA_964425555.1 uncultured Spirochaetales bacterium | reverse complement strand
TCCTTCATTGTTGTGACGGGAATGTTTTTGCTTGCGTGCATGGCGAGGGGATTGCCGCTCGGTTTATACTGGTAACCTTCATCGCCCAAGTTCCAAATACAAGGAGATACGTTGAGAACGGCGGCCTGAAAACCCTGATCGGTGGCGATGTCGTTTTCGCTACCTTTTGAGAGGGCGGCTTCATTTTCTATAGAAAAAGGTCCGCTATAACCTTTGCGCATAAGATTGTCTAAAAATGTCCGCCAGTCGAGGTTGTCGCCACCGCCAAATCCAGGAAGAGTAGGCTCGTAATTGTGTCTGTCCCATTCGTGCTCGGCGATGGGAACACCTGCTTTTTCTGCGAGTGCGGGTGAAACGTTTTGGTTGCCATAGAGTCCGCCCCAGTGTATTGATTTGGCGGAATTTAGGTTGCGTGTCGATTTAATGTGTACCATTTTTATGCGAGAAAAATCGCTATGCTCTATGACGTCTATGGGATTGACGTGTTGCCAAATATCGTGCGATGGGTCATAGATTTCGCCGTGTGCCTTGCTCGGGATAAGGGCGTACATCAGTTTCCTTGCGGCTAAAGTCGCGGGTAAATTGTTGTAAGTGGTGCTATAATGAGCGGAGCGCCAGCCTTCCATAGGGCAATTTTCGTAGGTGAGCGTCACTCCCAAATCTTCGGCATATTTGACTATGGGAGTAAAGATTTTTCTGTACTCTTCGAGGTTGCGCTCAAAGCCATTTTCTTGGTGGCTAAAGTCGTGATTGTAGCCGACAAACGTACCAACGGTGACATTATTGGCGTTGCCACCGAGTAAGTGTGCGATGCGAATGAGTTTGAGGATGTGGTTTTGATTGGGCAAACGTTCTTGGGGATTACCGCCTATCAGGTTGTCAAACGCACCGAGACAGAAGCGTAAACCAGCTTGATTAAAAATATCGAGGGTGGTTTTGGCTGTGTCGAGGTCAAAGTTTTCATAGTCTAAGTGCGTGGCAATGTGATCATTTCTGTCGCTGTCTTGCCTAAAAACACAGAGTTCCAAACCTTGGGCGTTGGCTTTTTTCGCTTTGTCCAGTAATTCTTTTAACTGTAATTGTGGGTAGGCTGATGTCATTAAATAGATGGGATTGTTCATAGATATTGTCCTCCAATATTGTTGTTTAAGGCAGTTTATTTCCTGCTGATCTGTATAAAGTATACCATTCTTCACGGCTGAGTTCTAGTCGCATTGCCTGCGCAATTTCTTTGAGTCTATTCGCTTTTGTGGTGCCTGCAATCACCTGCATTTTGGCGGGATGACGCAAGAGCCACGCTGTCGCTACGGTCGTGGGCGAAACGTTATGCTGTTTTCCTATTTCCTCTAAACAAGCGTTGAGTTCGGGGAAATCTTCGTGGCCGATGAAAACGCCTTCCATAAATCCAAACTGGAAAGGTGACCACGTTTGAATAATCATATTCTGTAAGCGAGAAAAATCAAGGATGTCGCCGTCGTGGTCCTGACTTGCCTTGTTTGTCATGTTCAGGTTTAGGCCTCTGTCTATCATGGGCGTAAAGGCCAAACTCAGTTGTAATTGGTTGAAGAGGAGGGGCTGTTGCAGGCTATTTTGTAACAATTTTATTTGCGAGGGACTTTGGTTGCTGACACCAAAATGTTTGACTTTGCCTTGCTGTTCAAGCTGATCAAAGGCGGCTGCGACTTCATCGGGTTCGACGAGCGTATCGGGTCTGTGCAACAAAAGTATATCCAGTTGGTCTATCTGTAGTCTTTTGAGTATGCCGTTGACGCTGTTAAGTATGTGTTCCTTGGAAAAATCAAAGGTGCCAAGATCGGGTCTGATGCCGCATTTTGACTGAATAATAATTTGATCGCGCAAGCTTTTTGCGTTACTCAAGGCTTTGCCAAAGAGCGTCTCGCATTCACCACCCGCATAAATATCGGCATGGTCAAAAAAGTTGATATTGTTACTGATAGCGGATGCGATCAGCGTCTCCACTTCCTGTTGGTTCAGACTGTTGATGCGCATACAGCCCATTACAACACGTGAAGGGATGAGATTGTTGATTTGAGGATAATTCATAAGTATCTCCTTTTTATGGTGTTAAAATTATAGTTCTTCATCAGTAAGGTAAATAACTATACCACCGATGCCTAGGTTGTTATTTTGGAATGAACGAGAATAAATAACTCGCCCGTCTGGGTTTGTTTTTTCGGCTTGATCTGAGGCATTGATAAAGACAGAGATCGTCTGTTGATGGTATTTTTTTGTGTAAGCTAATAGACGTGGCTTTTCTTCTTGGCAGGCCCATGTGAGTTTCCCCTCATTGAAAATATCATTGTAGTTTTTACGTAAAGCAAGAATCTTTTTCATTTCTTGGAGGGAGTCATCAAATTTGCCTTGTTGTAAAGATTCCCACGGCATACAACGACGACAAAAAGGATCGTGTTTTCCTGCCATAAGGGTTTCTGTACCATAAAATATGGAGGGCGAACCCGTCATGGTGTATAAAATAACGAGTTGTTGCCAGAAGCTATCTTCATTCTCCGAAGCGGTATAGAGTCGTTGGGTGTCGTGGGAGTCTAATAAATTGAATAATACACTGTTGATTTGTTGGCTATAGAGAGAATAACAGGCATTTATTTTGTAGGCGAATTGCTGTGTAGTCTGTTTCTTTTCGGTAAAAAAATGGGAGATTGCGCCTGTCAAAGGATAGTTCATGACACTGTCAAATTGATCCCCACGCAACCAGTTGATGCTATCCATCCACACTTCGCCCAAAATATAGATGTCGGGTTTGAGGGCCTTTAGTTCTTTGCGCATTAAACGCCAAAAATCAGAGCAAACCTCGTTCGCAACATCGAGTCGCCATGCGTCTATATCACAATTCTTGACCCAATACATACTGACTTCAAGTAAGAATTCTTGTACTTGGGGGTGGTTTGTATTGAGCTTGGGCATATCTGGAGTAAAGGCAAAGGTGTAAAAACGACTATCATGTGTACTGCTTTTTAAATCGTCGAGTTTGTCAAAATCGTGTATCATAAACCAATCTTTGTAAATAGATTGTTCTCGATTTTGGAGAACGTCGAGCCATGGTTCAAATTGCGGTCCACAGTGATTGAAGACGGCGTCTATCATAATGCGAATATCCCGCTTATGCGCTTCCGATACCAAGGTTTTGAGGTCCTCTTCTGAGCCAAATTGTGGGTCAAGCTTGAAGTAATTATTTGTATCATATTTGTGGGAAGTGCTGGCTTCGAAAACAGGCGTTAAATAGATACCATTAATACCAAGATCTTTTATGTAGTCTAGCTTGCTGATAATTCCCGCAATATCTCCACCATAAAATTGTTCGTTACTGACGGCTTCACTTTCTGTCCACGGCAAAACTCCCGCTGGATTGAGAGTATCGTTGGCGTTGCAAAAACGTTCGGGGAAAATTTGATACCAACGGGTATCTTTCACCCATTGAGGAACCTGAATAATGTCATTTTCATTTAACCATGCATAGTTAAAAGCTCTGTCGGGACTCGTTTTTTGTTGATATTCCGCAAAGGGGAAGATGCCTTCCTCCAAGACTATGTATTCGTTTTCAGCGGCATCCAGCACCCGAAAATAGTAGCGTAAACGCTTGTAAGGGGGGGCTATTGTGATGGACCAAAGAAGGTGGTTTTCTAGTTCAGTGCAAACGGGGATTTCTTTTTCTTCACCCTTCCATTGCCAGTCGCCTCCGAGAATTCCACCGTCAAAAGGATCACCACAAACAAGGATAACACGAGCAATGTCTTTGCCTGTTTGTAGTTGGATGACAATGTTGTCTGTGTCTATGGGATAACAATATTGATCTGTGGATCTGTGATAAATAGCTGATTTGTCCATTTGTATATACCTTTGTACTGCGTCTTCATTTATTTATATTTTTAGTTGCAATCTTCTTTCTTATAAAGACTAAAATTATTTGTTCGCACCTGCGACAATTCCTTGCACAAAGAATTTTTGAAAGAAATAAAACATCATGGTAATGGGTATCGCCACCAAAACAGCACCCGCAGCAAACATAGAATACTGACTATTGGCGTCTCCTGTGATCATATCAAACAAACCTATGGCGAGCGTCTTTTTTTCGTCACTTGTGATAATGAGGCGAGGCAGTATGTAGTCCATCCACGGTGCGATAAAAGAGGTCACTGCCAAAAAGACCATGATGGGTCTGCACAAGGGAAATAGTACATGAAAGAAAATACGTATTTTGTTCGCACCATCTATCATGGCGGCTTCATCGAGAGAAAGGGGGATGTTGCGGAAATATCCCATGACCAACCACGTACCAAAAGGGATGGCTCCGAGAGCGTAAACCAACACCAAAGAGAGTGGCTTGTTCAAAAAACCAAAGTTTAAATACATGATGTAAATGGCTGTTAAGGTCAGAAACGAAGGAAACGATTGTAACACAAGCATGCCTAATAAAATTTTCTTGCGGCCGAAAAATCGCAAACGAGCGAAGGTATAGCCGGTGGCTGTCGTACATATCATGGTTACTAACATATTGACAACAGCGACGATAAAGGTCGTACGATACCATAGTAAATAATTTGTTTCGGCAAAGAGCGCACGATATTGTTTCAGAGAAATAACTTCGGGGAATGGTTGTGCCGTAGCAAGGCTGCTGGTTTCGTTAAATGAAGAGCCAAAGACAAAAAATAACGGCCAAATAGCGATAAGTGCAAAGATAGCCAAAAGTATATTGACCAAAAGAGCCGTTGCGATGGGTTGTAATTTAATTTTCATACTGACTCCTTTTTAGTCTTGTAGTGCGGATGTTTTTCTGAGGTTGAAAATGGCGACAGTTCCCACGAACAAAAAGATAAGAATGGACATGACAGAAGCCATATTATACATACGTTGATCTAGGGTAAGTTTGTAGATCCACGAGATCAAAATATCCGTATCACCTGCAAATTGATAGTTGGGATTAGAGGGCCCACCTTGCGTCAAAAAGTAAATGAGTCCAAAATTATTGAAGCTTCCTGCAAAAGCCATAATCAACAGTGGACCTATAGATTTTAACACGAGGGGTAGGGTGAAATAAATAAATTCTTGCCATTTATTGGCACCGTCTATCTTTGCCGCTTCGTACAAAAATCTGTCTATACTCAGCATCACTCCAGAAATAAGCACCATCCAATAAGGTGCACCCAACCAGACATTGACCATGTAAATGACACTTCGAGCGGAGAATCTGTTAGAAAACCAGTAAATCTTTTCGGCAATCACACCCCAGTCCAACAACATTTCATTCATAGGTCCAAATTGTCCGTTGAACATCACCTGAAAAATCAACTGCGAAATTAGGGCAGGCATGGCCCACGGTAAAATAAAAATAGCACGCCAAACTCTTTGACCCAAAACATAGCGGTTGTTTAGAAGCAAGGCTAAAACGAAGCCTGCGGTGACGACACTGAGAGTGGATACAAGCATAAATTGAACATTCCAGATAAATACGCCGCTAAAAGTATTGCTCCAAATGGGTATGCGGAAAATATCAAAGAAGTTCTGTAAACCTACCCAACTGACTAGCTTGGTTGGAGGAAGATTGTAAACGTTGTAGTTTGTGAATGCTATCAGAAAACTGAAAAACATGGGTGTAATCACAAAAATGAGCATCAAAATGAAGATAGGGGTCAAGATGAAATAGGCAAAATTCTTGTCCATTTGTATCAGTAGTTTACTGTAAGAAAATGTTTGAAATTGGCCTGTCGTATCAATTCTTTGTGCTGTTTTATAGGCATCGACAATACTGTAAACCCAGAAAAATATAAAAATGAAGAGAACGAGAGCGATGAACACACCCTGTATCATCAACAAAATGGAGTGATCACCTTCGCTAATACCAGAGTCAGTGACGACCCGAGCTTGCGTTCCTAGTGTGAACAGGCCCCACAAACCACGTGCGAAGATGCCACCGTATTCTTGAATACGGAATGAACCCTCTATTGCTCCTGAAAGCCATTCAACATAGTACGAACTGCTCAGTTCCATGACCAAAAAGACCAATCCGCAGAAAGCAAAAACAGCCCCTTTCAACCATTCTCTATTGTAGATTTGACCTGCGCCACTAAAGCACAGAGAAAATATCCCCGATTTTAATGCTCTTGTCATATTGTGTTTTCCTTTATGTTAACAGATTTTAAGAGTGAGATATAAAGCGTCTTCTGGCCTCTTGTAAAGCTCCTT
>CAYRNA010000048.1:0-10197 GCA_964425555.1 uncultured Spirochaetales bacterium | reverse complement strand
GCTCAACCACGTGTTCAGATGTCCGAGCAGACCGGGGAAGATGAAGATGGTTTGCGTCGCATCAGGCGAGCTCAAGTGTTTGAAGTTCAGTAGCGGTGACGGTGACATGGCTAGCCTCTGTATTCGACTAAAAATTGCATGATAATGGCAGCCATCTTTTCACTAGCGAAATGGACGAATTCTTGATATTCCATCGCATTTTCGGGCGAATTGGGGAAGTCTGAAATGGCTTTAATGACGGCGAAATCCATCCTGCTTTTGGTGGCAACTTGCGCCATCGCAGCGGCTTCCATTTCTATGGCGAGCACACGAGGAAAGTGACCCATAATTTCCTTTACGTCATCCACTTCTTCGACAAATCTATCGCCCGTTGCCACGTCGCCTAAATAGACATTTTGTACGCTATCGGTCAAGCATTTTTGCCCTATTCTAACGAGCATTTTTTTCTGCTGTGATGTGCGAAAATATTCTGGCTGTCTGGGCACTTGCCCGTAGCTGTAACCAAAGGCTGTGGCATTCACATCGTGATAAAACAATTTATCGCCGATAACAATGTCGCCAATGGATTTCACAAGGTGAGAACCGCCCGCAACACCCACGTTCATCAATAATTTTTCGCCCGCAAAGGGTCGTAAGTGGGCTACCATTTGTGTTGTTGCGTAGGCCGCATTGACCTTGCCTATGCCCATCTCTTGCACCCATAATACGGTATCATTGATGCGATATTGCTCTCTTTCGTCGTCATTTTGACGAGGTGAAACAACTTTGTATTCAGCCAGTTCTTTGCGGAGAAAACTGATTTCTTCAGGCATGGCAGCCAGTAATCCTATGTGTATCATTGCTCTATTCTCCTGTGTTATTTTTTTAAGAAAATTTTATAGATGATGTTGAAAAAAAGAGAAAGGACGCAGCGCCATAAAGGCAACTTTTCGCACTGACGAAAGACTCGCCAGTTGTACTTAATCAGTTTGATTTTGCCACTATTAGAGACAGAATGAGGGACGACTCTGTACAATAGCAACGATTCTGTGACACCGCAAGCGAAAGGGATTTTTCGCAACATTTCCAGACAAATAGCGTAATCTTGCCGTTTAGCAATGTCAGGCAAATAAACCGTGCCCAACACTTTTCTGTCATAAATGACAGACGAGAAACGCATAAAATTGGCTCGCAACATTTGCTTATAAGTGAGTTCGTCTATGGCAGGATAAAAAGCAAGTTTTTCTCCCGATTCATTTATTTTGTGGTGAGCGGTATAACTCAGAGCGCAGGCCTTGCTTCGCATCAATTGCAGTTGTGTTGACAGCTTTGTCGGCAACCACATATCGTCACTGTCCAAAAAAGCGATGAACTGCCCCACGGCTTGTTCTATGCCGACATTCCTTGTTTTTGCAGGGCCTAAATTGACAGTATTGCGTAAAGTCTTGATGCGTTTATCATCGTAGCTAGCAATGACTTCCAGCGAATTATCAGAAGAACCATCGTCTATTAAAATCAACTCCCACTGTTTATAATCTTGTGCCAAGACAGATTCTATCATTGCGGGCAAGAATCTTGCGGCATTGTAGACGGGCGTGATAATAGAAACGCAATCGGTTTCATAGTTTTTCTGCATAGGCGAAGTCTCCATACCTTTTATATTAAACAATTTCAGCCTTTTTTATACGAATAAAACAATCTAATAATTCTGGTTCAAATTGAGAGCCTCTTGCCTTTTCCATCACAGTCAGGGCTTTGTCCCTAGAAAGATCACTTCTATAGTGTCGCACGTGGGTCAAAGAAACAAAGGAATCAGCAATGCACAACACGCGCGCCAAAAACGGAATTTCCTCATTTCTCAGTCCTAGAGTCCTGCCCTTTCCCGTCCATTTGAGGCTATAGCCTATGTCTTTGTCTATCGTGCCAGGATAACCCGTGCCATCCCAATGTTCATGGTGATGTAAAACCGTCTCTTTAATGCGATTGCAAAAATAGGGGTCGTACTGATTTAGAATAGTGTATCCCAAATAAGAATGTTTACGAACATTTTGCCGCTCTAAATTTGTCAGCGCTCCCTTTTTGTTCAAAATAACGTCAGAAATAGGTACTTTGCCTATGTCGTGCAACAAACTGGCAATGTACAGACATTCTATTTCGCAGAGGTCGGGCTCTTGCTGCTTTTCTGCGCACCAACCCAAATAAAGATCTTGCGCATTTTCCGCTATCAGTTTGACGTGAGCAATGCTTTCGTTGGAGTCTTTGAGCTCTAATAAAAATAACTGAGCATGTATCACATTTTCAAAGAATATAATCTGCTGTAATTGCAGTTGCAGTATTTTGTGCCACGAAGAAAAGTCCTTGTCGGTATCAGGGCCTGCAACGACATGAATGAAATAGCGTACTTTTTGCTTTTCGCCTTTCAGTATCAAAAGATGATGCTCTTCGTCATCTTTGGGCTTTAAACCCAACAGCGCCTGACCTTGTTCGTCAATAAGAAAATTGTCCGCATCGCCAATGTAAGCGAGGAAATCACTGCTTGATCTTATTTCGTCAAAGCGAAAGGGGCTATAATTTTCAAGCAAGGACGAATAACTAATGAGGCTGAAATCACCGTGATTGTTGCACCAATACGAAATCTGTAGCGAGCTGTTTTTGGCCAAATGAAAAGGCAAAACGTAGGTCTGCCAGAAATCGAGTCTATAGCTACCAGGCAAAGAAGAAGGTTGCTCTAAGCGCGAACCATCTGATAAATATAGCATAACATCTCCATAAATTTAACCGCAATATCTAAGGATATTATAAAAAAAGAGGGCAATAAAATCTATACGCTTATAATGGAATTCATCCTGTTATTTTTTATTTGCAAAAGGCAACAAGATTTTTTGTATTTTACATAAAAATGGGCGATGACGGGCTCGAACCGCCGACATCCTCGGTGTAAACGAGGCACTCTACCAACTGAGTTAATCGCCCATGTAAAGAATACTATATTCTTAATGAATAATATTTGTTTGCTTATTATTTGTCAATAAAAAATATCACAAATAAATTTCTAAGTGTCTTTTTTTAGCAAATAATGATGGAAAGGACTGTCAATAAAAGTAAAAAAGAGAGTTTGAGGCATTCATATTTTTACCTCAACGCTATCAGAGACTGGAATTTTTTCCCACCTTTAGTGTATACTAAATGTGAAAGTATAGCCTCGGCGTAGGGGCAATGTTTGGATTGATGATAGAGTTTTAAGGAAGGTTGTTTATGGGCTGGTTGGGTAAAGTTGTGATGGGCGGTATTGGCTGGGGTGTCGGTGGCCCCTTGGGTGGTATTATTGGTGCGGCCATTGGTCACCGCATGGACAAGATGAATGAATCGCCACGCTATCATGGCGGTGAGCACAGCGGAGATGCTGATGCCGGTGTCTTCTTGGCGTGTCAGTTTTCTGTGTTGGCGAAGATGGCCAAGGCAGACGGACGTGTCGATGCCAGTGAAATAGCAACCCTAGAGCATCTGATGACACAGTTGCAGTTGGACGCAGAAGACAGGGCTTTGGCTATTAATATTTTTGATCAGGCCAAAGACGATAACGCACAAGCCAGTGACTATGTCGTCGAGTTCGTGCGCGTGACGCAAGGGGACAAACAACTGGCAAACATGCTTTTGACGAGCTTGGTGATGGTTGCCGCAGCCGATGCCGTATTACACCCCAATGAATTAGTGATACTCAAAGAGTCCGCGCGTATCTTGGGTATTTCTCAGCGGTCATTAGACTTGCTGTTGCAGAGAGTTTATGGTGACTATAACGCAGGCTCTGCAGGCGGTTCTTCTTACAGTGGATCGGGCAATGCTTCGGGAGCTGCTGCTGACGGGGCATACGAAGTACTGGGAGTGAATGCTGGAGCGAGTGACGATGAGGTCAAGAAAGCGTATCGAGCAAAGTGTATGGAATACCATCCCGACAAAATTGCAGCCAAGAACTTACCCGAGAGCTTCAATGTTTTCGCTCAAGAGCAATTGACCGCTATCAACGACGCTTATGACAAGATCAAGAAGGCAAGAGGCTTGAAATAAGATCTTATCCTAGGCTAGAGCGTCAACGAGTCCTCCTTTTGGGGGGCTTTTTTTGTGCTGCTGCCCTTTTTGTGTACACAGTAAGTGAAAAAGACGGCTAGTGGTTGTAACGAGCGTTCATTTACTTTCATTGTAAGCCATGCTTCTATTGCCTAAGTCTTTTTTGCTCGGTGTCGTACTATGCACTTTAGTGTTGTCTTTGCAGGCAAAGGAAGATGAAACCGAGATTCTGCGAACCTCTTTTAAGGTGGGTTTTGGTTATGGAACAGATATAATTCCAACGGGGAACCACGATGGCATTCTGTTCTCTTATGGCAATAAGAAGTGGTTTCCTAGGAGTTCCTATTTTTATGGGACAATGGCTATCTTGGGCTCGTACTACTCTTCGCATACTGTTGTTGCCGATACCGCGATTTTGTTCGGGCGGTCGTTTTCTCATAAAAAGATAAGCTACGACGTGCATTTAAACCCCGTCTTTGGCTACAGGTCAACGTGGGCCATCGCTTACAATGGCTTTTCTGTGGGACTCAATGCAGGCATTTCTTTTAATATATTTTCCAACGAAAGCTTTGCCTATGGTTTGACCACAGAAGCCGTCTTTAAGTGGGGCAATAATATTTTGACGGGGACCGCTGATGTCCTAGGCAATTCTTACGTTCTCTTGGGTCTGACCATGGAGTTTAAAGATAAGTGGGAAGTGAAGAAACCATTCTAAGACCTCCCGCCATTTTCATTCAGGCTTGACCGTCCCTAGGCTTCAACCCACGTTTTAATGGATCTTTCTGTCTGGGCGACTATCTCATCGTAACTGAGACCCTTGGTCAATATTTCCTTAAAGAACTGTATCTCTATCTTGCCCGGTCGGGGAAAGATATGCCCTTTCTTAAAGACTTTGTACGCACCCTTTATGCCAAAAGGAACAACGGGTATCTCTAGCTCTTTCGCCAAAATAGCGAAGGCTTTCTTAAACTCGCCCATCTTGCCGTCTCTGCTTCTCACACCTTCAGGGAAGATGACAACGTTTTTGCCTTGCTTAAGCACCGCAGACAAGGTTTGCAGGGTTTCCGTCAGTTTTTTGTTGATATCAATGACCAAAACATTGCAGTGGTTGGCGGCAAACTTCATCGCAGGAGAGTTAAAGTGTTTTACCTTGGCGGTGTAATAGGTGTTTCTGAGCATCTTGTTGGGCAAAGAGTGGTTGAGGATGGCACCGTCAGCGAAACTCTGGTGGTTGCCCGCAAAGATAACGGGATGCGTCAAGTTCTTGATGCGGGATGCTTTGTAGTGCAAGTAGTACTTGAACGCAAGGTGGAAGAAGCCCTTGGAGAACAGACCAATGCTATTATTTTTGGGTATCTTGGTCTCTATCTCTTTGTTCAGTATCGTTTCCCAATTACCATCGGACTCAACCATTTTGTCAGAGTGTGTCTGTAGATAACGTGCCAGCTCTTCGACAGTGGGGTTTTCAGAGAGTAGCTCAAAGTCTATCTCTACGCCAAAGGTATTTTCTAGGAAAGACAACACCTCGACAAACTCAAGCGAGTCTAGTCCGAGATCCAATTCTAAGTGGTCGTTGGGAGCTATCTCGTTCTTTGTAATGCCTCTAAGGAACTCGGATAATTTCTTGTACTCTTTAAAGTCAGGCTCTGCCACAACTTCTTTGGTCTCCGCTTTCTTGACTATGATCTTGTCCAAGAATTCTTTGAGCATAAACCTTCTGATCTTACCAATCTTCGTCTTGGGTAACTCTTCTTTCACTATCAGTAGATCCAACACCCTTTTATAGGCAGGAGCCGAGCTATTGTACTTGTCTATAGCCCCCCACTTGAGCGTCTCTTTAATGTTAGTGATGCCCTGCTCTCTAATCTTCTGAAAGTTGGGGAAAATAACAGAGGTTAACAGGTTGTTGTACTCTGTGACAGCCACTTCTTGAATGAGGTTGCTGTTCAGCATAATAGAGGCTTCTATCTCTAGTGGGTTAATATTCTTACCGTTAGAAAGAACTATCATGTCTTTCTTGCGTCCCGTAACATACAGTCGACCTTCTCGTAGCTCGCCCCTATCACCCGTGTGCATCCAACCGTCAACTATAGCTTCCGCCGTAGCTTCTGCCTTGTTAAAATAGCCCTTCATCACGTGTCGACCTTTAGCCAGTATCTCGCCGTCATCAGCAATCTTGACCTCTGTTCCCAGCAAAGGAACACCAGCCGAACCTGGAACAACACGTCCCCCAGGTGTAAAGGCTATCATGGGAGAAGTCTCCGTCATTCCGTAGCCTTCTAGTATCTCCAGCCCCAGTGTCAAAAAGTCTTTGGTGACTACGGGTTCCATCTTGGCACCCCCAGCAACAAAGTACTTCATCTTACCGCCAAAGCCATCGTGTACCGCTTGAAAGATACGCTTACTCAAACGTCTATTTTGCAGCTTCTCACAAAGAGCAAACAACAGCTTAGCCACCTTGTTCGCATTGATCTTATTCATGATGCCCTTGTGAAACATCTCGTACAACTTAGGGATTGCGACAATAATAGTGACATCATTTTTGCGTAAACACTCTGTAATCGCATTCTTAGAGATCTCGTTCAAGATCACCACCGTTGCTCCCAAAGAGAGGGGTATGATACCCGCTCCCAACAGAGGGAAAATGTGGTGAAAGGGCAAGATCGCTAATATGCTATCGTTCTTCTCGTAAACTTGATGGGCGTTTAAGCCTTCTATATTGACCAAGATGTTGTCATAGGTCATCATAACGCCCTTGGGGTCGCCCGTCGTTCCAGAAGTATAGAGCATCAGAGCCACGTCTTCTTTGGGGGGATGAGCCAGATAGTCTTCGGAGTCAGCCTCGTAGTCGTAGGCCAGTTCGTCGACAACCAGTATTTCTAGCTTTAAGTCCAAGGCCGCTATGGCAACTCGTGCCTTGGGGGCAGTCTCTGTCGATGTAAAGATGTAGCGCGCGTCCGCATCTTTCAGGTAGTATTCTAAAGTCTCAGCGTCAAAACCACTGTCTATACAAACGCAGGTCGCTTGCTTGTCCCATATCGCCAAAAAGGAATAGAGATACTCTTCTCTATTTTCCATATAGACAATGGCTCTCTCGTCCCTTCCTATGTCCAATCTCTTGGCATAAGACTTAGAGAAGCCAATCATCTCTTTATAAGAAACCTCTTTGTTCTTTGACTTGAGCGCTATCTTATTAAAGTCTGTGATAAATTTCATTGCATCCCTCTTGCGTCATCCGACAATTGTGCTCTCACCTTTACATTGTAAAAAAGATGAGACAAAACCCAATATTTCTCTGTTCAGCGATAATTACAAAGCACCTTTTCCAGAATAAGAAACGACTCTTAGTTCAACGAGGGCTATAAAATCTCAACAATGTTTGTGTTATTGGTATACGGTCGAACTCTTTTCCCAAGAGTTCATTGCTTTATGTCTATTCTCTCTTTATTAAAGTAATAAGATTAGTTAGTCCTATTAACTAGCAATCTTAGTTAAAATTAACATAAAAGTCAGTTGCAAGGGCTGTTTATCGCTAGATATTAAAATAAACACGACGAAAAAGTCAAAACAGGCACTTTTCCCCCGTGTTTCTCTCAGTCTACGATAGATAGAGCATTGCTATTAACTGATAATTTTAGAGGAAAAGCGTCCACAAAAAGAACAGCAAGAAACCGTACAAATAGGTCAATCCGCACAGTGCCAATATGTGTTGCCATTTTTTAGAGTGACTCCCCTTTTGACGTGAACTCAACTTAAAGTTAAGCACTGCAAAGATAGGCGTCGTAATAAATGACAGTATCATAGCCAGCCTCAGCAAAGGCCCCAGCGCTCCTTGAAACAGGGCCACAAAACCCAGAGCGACAACACTGACAAGAAGAACAATAATATTAAAGTGCTTCACCTTTTCTTGCAAGCTCAACTCTCTGTGTTTAAGCACGAGGTCAACACCTTCTGCCAACACACGAGAATAACCGTCAAGCACACTGATCAGTGAACCATAGATACAGCAAAAAGCCAGTAAAGCCACAAACAGTTGCGACCACGCCCCTATTTGTTCGACATAGACCTGCACCAATTGCTTGGTATAGCCCACACCCGAACTAATATTGACATCGACACCACTGCCAAACAGCGTAAACGCACCCAGCGAAAGAAAGACAACCGCCAAAACAATAGTCCCTATATAACCCACATTAAAATCACGCTCAGCCGTGCGCATAGTCATCTTTTGTTCATCGCATTGACGTAACAGCCACAACGAACTAATAGCAGAAAGCTCTATAGGCATGGGCATCCAGCCCATCAATGCCACCAAAAACGGTACCGTTGCCAGTGTCCACGGCGAAGGAGCCACATAGTCCGCTGGCGCAACGCCCCCCTTGCTCATAGCGATAAACAAAATCACCAGTGAAAGCACACTCAGAACAGAGACTATCACCTTAGAAACAGTACTCAGCATATGGTAATGCCCCTTCATAATAACAGCAATGGACACCACCAACAGCAACACCGCCAACAATATCGTATTAAAAGGCAAAAAGTAATGTAACAGCACAGCCGCAAAAATAAGCAAAGCCGCCGTATTCAACACCGCTGAAAGCCAGTTCAACAGGTTGAAAACCCACAGATACACCTTGCCCAGCTTTTCATAACCCGATTGTAGGCTTTCACCTGTCGCCATAGTATATTGCACACCCTGCAAAAAGAAGGGGTATTTTAGCACATTGATCAGCAACACCAATCCCAATAATTGCCAGCCATAGAGTGAACCCGCCTGCGTAGATGACACCAAGTGCGAGCCACCTATTGCCGCCGACGCCGTAATAATACCTGGCCCAAAAGTCTTGAGAGTCATCTTCAATTGAGACTCATTTGTATTCGTCATAAGAAACATCCTTTTTGTTGTACATATCCTACATTTTTATAATAAATATTTAATGATTATACATGATAAACGATAATACCGCAACTATAATATAATTTTATGCCTTTAAAACAGACTTTATCTCTAACTTATCAGTCACAAATACAGACAGTATTTAGCCCTCTTTTAAAAAACACCGCAACTAAGCTTTAAAGTTGTTACAAACGTTAGTCGTAAATCATATCAATAGAGGCACACTTACCTGCCCCCCATCTTACCCTAAGGAAGTCTTGTGGAATCTCAGCTTATATTTGTGCCATCCATCAAAGAAGGCAACGGCATCGGTCACCTTAAGCGTTGTATCGCTCTCGCTGTAAAGCTAGAAGCAACCCTCTACCTGCACAGCCCCACCGCCAGCCTAGACACAAGCGCCCTCGTCCCCGACACACTCACCGTCATCACAGACTTAAACGACCTCGACCCCGACATCCGCTATTACTTCGTCCTCGATCAAAGAGAAACAAGCGCCTCTTCCTTTACCGGCATCAAAGCCAAAGGTGCCCTCATAGGCCTTGACGAAGGCGGCGAACTCAGACAGCAGTTCGACTACCTGATAGACACTCTACCTTCCTTTCAAACCCAAGCCAACATCAATGACATCTCTTTCTTAAGCCTACCCTCATACAAAAAACCCAAAGACCTCCCTAAAATAGCCCAACCCTCACCCCTCAAATACCTTATCAGCTTTGGCGGCGAAGACAAACTCAGACTCGCTGAAACAATGGTCAACTTTCTCGTCACCCACACCGCCATACTCCCCGAAAGCATCACCGTCGTCCAAGGCCCCAACAGTCAACCCTACCATCTTTTTGGCCACGTCAACCTAGAAATAGCCCCCACCTCACTACATGAACTCTACCTCAAACACGACATAGTCATCACCAGCTACGGCATCACCAGCTTTGAAGCCCTCAGCATAGGCAAAACCGTCATACTCTATAACCCTAGCCCCTACCACGAAAAACTCACCCAACACGTAGGCTTTGCCAGTCTCGGTAGCCACACACCCACACAAGAAATCAGCACTTATCTATGGGAAACCACCTTTAAAATAGCCATTGAAAACACCAACACCCTACGCACAAAATGGCTCGCTAAACCTCAGCAATCACTCAGTGAATTTATAGCACAACTACAATTTGAACGTACCAAATGCCTCCTCTGCCACAGCCCTCACAGAACCGTAGTCATGCGTTTCACAGAAAAAACATACTGGCGATGCGACAAGT
>CAYRNA010000047.1:0-10356 GCA_964425555.1 uncultured Spirochaetales bacterium | reverse complement strand
CATGGCCTTTGGGCTATGCGCTGGAACGGCAGGGGCACGCCCAAGAGATGAAGAACTTTCTCTTGGGGTGAGTTGGCCTTGAGTTGGGCTTGGGGGGGCTAGTCGAGTACGGCTCCGTTGCTGGCGTTGCTAGCGTGAGCGGCGTAGCGTCGTAAGATTTTGCTGACTTTGCGTTTTCTCTCAAGGGGGGTGTAGGGGTGTTCTCGTTGTTCTTGGGCGTGCCGTCGTTGGGCTAGTTCTGCGTCTGAGACGTTGAGGTTGAGGCTACGTGAGGGGATGGAGATTTCTATTTCGTCGCCGTCTTGGACGAGGGCGAGTAGTCCGCCTTCGCCTGCTTCGGGGGAGACGTGGCCTATGGATAAGCCCGATGATCCGCCTGAGAAACGACCGTCTGTGATAAGGGCGCAGTCTTTGTCTAGGTGAAAGGATTTGAGGTAGCTGGTGGGGTAGAGCATTTCTTGCATGCCTGGGCCACCTTTGGGGCCTTCGTAGCGTATGACGACTACGTCGCCTTTGACGACTTTGGCGTTGAGTATCTTGTTCATGGCGTCTTCTTGGCTGTCACAGACTACGGCTTTGCCGATGAAGTGTGACTGTATGCTAAGGTCGAGGGCGGCGGTTTTGAGGACACAGCCTTGTTGGGCAAGGTTGCCTCTGAGTATGACGAGTCCGCCGTCGGCTGAGTAGGCGTGTTCGACGTCACGTATACAACCTGTGGCTCTGTCTAGGTCTAAGGCTCCGTAGAAGTTTTGGCTAATGGCCTTTTGTCCGACTACGTTGCTGGGGGCTGCCTTGAAGAACTGCCTGTTGACTTCGTTTGTTGTTACGTCTATGTCCCATTCTTTGATGCCTGCACTGACACTGCTACAGTGTACCATGGGGACATTGTCATGAAAGAGGCCTGCTCGGGTGAGTGTGCCCATGATGTTCCATACTCCGCCTGCGGCGTGGAAGTTCTGTATGTGGTAGTGTGATGAGGGGGCTATTTTGGCAAGGTGGGGTATCTTTTTGGAGAGCTCGTCTATGTCGTCTATGGTGAAGTCGACTTCGGCTTCTTTGCCTATGGCTAATAGGTGTAAGATGGTGTTGGTGGAACCGCCCATGGCTATGTCTACGCTCATGGCGTTGAGCATGGTTTCACGGGTGATGATGGAGCGAGGCAAGAGGGACATGTCTTGGTCTTCGTATACTTTGCGGGTGATTTCCATGATCTTGGTGCCAACGTCTTGGTAGAGCTTTTTGCGGGAGACGTGGGTGGCTAGGAGGGTGCCGTTGCCAGGTAAGCCTAGGCCTAGTACTTCTGTGAGGCAGTTCATGGAGTTGGCGGTAAAGAGTCCTGAGCAAGAACCACAGGTGGGGCAAGCTGAGCTTTCTATTTGTTCGAGTTCTTCGTCTGTGCACGAGGGGTCGGCGGCGGCGACCATGGCGTCGACAAGGTCTATGGCTTTGTCGTTGCCGTCTATTGTGACTATGCCTGCTTCCATGGGGCCACCAGAGACGACTATGCTGGGAAGGTTGAGTCTAGCGGTTGCCATTAAGGCTCCAGGGACTATTTTGTCGCAACCGACTATGCAAACAAGGGCGTCTACTTTGTGGGCGTTGCACATGTATTCTATGGAGTCTGCGATAAGGTCTCGTGAGGGCAAACTGTAGAGCATGCCTCCGTGACCCATGGCTATGCCGTCGTCTATGGCTATGGTGTTGAATTCTCTGGGGTCTCCGCCTGCGTCTGTGATAGACTGTTTGACGATGTCGGCGACTTGTCTGAGGTGGACGTGTCCAGGCACAAAGTCAGTGTAGGAGTTCATTACGGCGATGATGGGTTTGTTCTTTTGAAACTTGCCACCTACACGCCAGAGGGCTCTTGCTCCAGCCATTAGTCTGTCACTGAAAATACCAGAAGGATAAGGTAATCTCTCGCTCATGTTAACACGTCTCCTACTCTGCCTCTTTGTGCAAAAAAATTACCCAAGCGGTGAGGCAAGGGTAAGCTTATACTGTTGTGGTGATACTATTCTTTGATCAGCTTGTTCTTGCCTATCCATGGCATCATGCTACGCAACTTGGTTCCGACCTTGGTCATCTTGTGCTCGCTGTCTATGCGACGGTTTGCTTTTAAGAAGGGCTGACCTGCTTGGCATTCGTTCATCCAGTTGGTGGTAAACTTGCCTGTTTGTATGTCTTTGAGGACTTCACGCATGCGGGCTTTGGTTTCTTCCATGGGAACGATTCTTTCGCCAGAGACGTAGTCGCCGTATTCTGCTGTGTTAGAGATGGAGTAACGCATGCTGGCAAGGCCACCTTCGTACAACAGGTCTACAATGAGTTTCAATTCGTGTAAGCATTCAAAGTAAGCCATTTCGGGGGCGTAACCTGCTTCAACAAGTGTTTCAAAGCCTGCTTTAACAAGGTTGCTTGTGCCACCACAGAGAACGGCTTGCTCACCGAAAAGGTCTGTTTCTGTTTCGTCTTTGAAGGTTGTTTGAAAGACTCCGCCTCTGGCACAACCGACTCCAGCAGCATAGGCAAGGCCTATCTCTTTTGCTTTGCCACTGACGTCTTGGTAAACGGCTAATAGACCGGGAACACCTCCGCCTTTGACGAATTCGCTTCTGACGGTGTGGCCTGGGCCTTTGGGGGCTACCATGATAATATCAAGGTCTTTGCGTGGTACGATAAGTTCGTAATGTACGGCTAGACCATGGGCGAAAGCGAGTGTTGCGCCTTGCTTAAGGTTGGGGGCTATCTCTGTCTTGTAGAAGTGTGCCTGTATCTCGTCTGGAACAAGTATCATAGCGATGTCGGCTTTTTTGGCTGCCTCGGCTGGTGCCAGTACTTCAAAGCCAGCCTTTTGAGCCACGCTTACACTGGCTGAGCTTGAACGCAAGCCAACAATAACAGTCGCTCCCGAATCTTTGAGGTTCTCTGCATGCGCATGTCCTTGTGAACCGTAACCCATAATGGCAATGGTTTTGCCTTTCAGTAAGTTAAAGTTAGTGTCTTTTTCGTAATAAATTTGCATAGACTCCATGTAAATCTCCCTATCTCTTTTAGATTTCAAATATCATTTCATTGTGGTTACGACCTGGTAATATCATGGGTAGTACCATGGCCTTTTCGTCGACCATGACTTCCAAGAAGGCAGGGCCGTCTGTCTCATACAGCTTTTTGACTGCGTCGTCTAACTCATTATACTCAGAAATTCTCTGTGCTGGAATACCAAAGGCTTCAACCAGTTTGACAAAGTCGGGGTGAGTGCTTTCAAACTCTGTGTGTGAGTAGCGAGATTCGTGTAAAAGGTCTTGCCACTGTGTGACCATGCCTAAGACGTTGTTGTTAAAGATGAGTATCTTGACGGGGAGTTTCTCTGCAACTATGGTGGAGAGTTCCTGTACGTTCATCATAAAGCCACCGTCACCGTTGATGCAGATGACGAGACCTTGTGGGTCAGCGACTTGCACACCTAGGGCGGCGGGTAATGAAAAGCCCATTGTGCCTAGTCCACCCGAGAAGATGCCTTTGCGTTTAGGGTTAAAGCCAAAGTGCTGTGCCGTAAACATCTGGTTATTACCAACGTCTGTAACGACATAGACGTTGGGGTCACCCTTGATGTGCTTCTCTAGTGCTTTGACGACATGCGATGGGTGCATGACGCCTTCTTTGGGGGGCAACTGGAAGCCGTCTCTGTCTTTCCATTGCTGTATTTGCGCACGCCACGGTGCAATGTCCAGTTCTTGTTGGGCTTGCAGTACTTCATTGAGGAAGGTCAAATATGGGCCTACATCGGCTAAAATGGCTCTGTCGGCTTTGATGTTGCGGTTGAGTACTGTGGGGTCAATGTCTACGTGTACTATTTTGGCTGTGGGTGCAAAGCCTTTGACATTGCCTGTGATTCTATCGTCAAAGCGAGCGCCCAAGGCAACGATGAGGTCGGCTCCGTGCATGGCCATATTGGCTTCGTAGCGACCATACATGCCAAGCATGCCCAGATAGTGGCTTTCTTCTTTCATCTCGAAGACGGACAAGCCTAAGAGAGTAGCTGTCACGGGGACGTTGAGTCGCTTAGCCAAGGCCCGTAATTGCTGTTGGCTTTCTTTGCTACTAGCTGTCATGCCTCCACCAATATAAAAGATGGGTTTCTTGGCTCGCATGATATCTTGGGCTACTTCTTTGACGTACCAGCTGGGGGGCGCTTCTGTGAGTTTTGCGGGTTTATCAAGCTTCTTGTTGAGCTTACTTTCTTGTTCGTGCTTCCAGTCGCTAAACTCTCTGCGTATCTTAGACGCATAGTGTTGCAACTCTTCTTGTGTGCCTTCTATGACTAAGTTTTGCTGAGCATCTTTGGTGATGTCAACGACAACGGGGCCTTGCCTTCCCTCTTGGGCAATGTAAATAGCCTTGCGTACGGTCAGATAAATGTCTTCTGCCTTGGTCACCTGAAAGCTCGCTTTGGTTAAAGGGGAAGTCACGCCTATGACGTCTGTTTCTTGGAAGGCCTGAAGGCCCAAACTCGCCGAGCCAACCTGCCCTGTGAGTACAAGTAAAGGGGTGGAGTCCATGCCTGCATCAGCAATGGGAGTGATAATGTTGGTTGCCCCTGGCCCTGAAGTGGTGATGGCAACGCCCAGTTTTCCTGTCGACTTGGCATAACCTTCGGCGGCGTGTCCAGCGGCTTGTTCGTGCCGTGTGAGGATATGGACAATGTTTTCATCCAAGTGAAGAGCATCGTAAAATGGCAGTATAGCACCACCTGGGTAACCAAATATCTTGGTGATATTCTCTTCTTCAAAAGCAAACAGAGCCATGGCAGCGCCGTTAATTTCATTGGGAATAGTTTTACTCATCTTTACCATGATCTCCTATACTTGCCCTTACTCCAATACGTAAATACGTTAAAAGGGATATTCTTAATATAACCAGACAGGATAAAAGACACAATATCAACATGCCAAGCAGCATATTGCGCAATTTCGTCTATACATTACATTTGCCTTGCCATTACTAAGTTATTTATAAAAAAAACAACTCTTATTTACAAATACCTCAAAAAAGGGGCTTAAAATATAATATACATTTTATTATAAAAATTGCTACTCGATAGAAAAAGAGCGTCAGACCAGTCTTCTTTTCTTCTTTTCTTCTTTTCTGAAGGGCAATCCCATACGGAAATGAGCGCCCTCTTCACTTGCTATGGCATAGATATAACCATTCATTTGCTTCATGTAGTTTCGTGCTATCTGCAAGCCCAGACCGTGACCGCCACTTTTCCTATCTCTATGCTCATCCAAACGGGTTAATCTCTCAAATATTTTTTCTAGCTTATCCTTGGGAATGGGAGGCCCATTATTCTTAAAGTCGATAATGCACTCGTTATTGCTCAACGTCGTTTCTATTTCAATGATGCTTGTCTTTCTGATCTTCATGTACTTATAGCTGTTTTCCAACAAATTGTAAAAGACCTGTTTCAGCTTATTCAGATCAACCAAGACGATAAGCCGTTGCGACTCAAACTTTGTTTTAATCTGTATGCCTTTGTTTTGCATTCTCGATTCATACTTAAACAGCAAGGCAGGAATCCAGATATTCAAATCAACAAATTCCTCGTTTACTTCGTCTCCATCATCGAGAATATTCTCCACAATAGCTTCTAGCAGGCCCACTTCCTCCAAGAGAGAATCCAAGTGTTCGTCTGTCATAGTGACATAGCCTTTTTTGAGCAAATCAAGTTCGCCCCGCAATATTGTTAAGGGTGTTTTTAACTCATGATTAAAGTTGCTCGCTAGTTCGTCGTAATACTGGTCTCTGAGATCGAGGGAATTGGACATGTTGTTAAAAGATCGCATCAGAAACTGAAACTGTTCCGATCGTGTATCGGAGTCTACCTGTACTTTATAGTTACCATGAGCCACTTCCACCGCCGCTAAACTCAATTCTTCTATGGGTTTCATAAACCTTTTCATCGAGGTATAAATCAGAATGATAATGCCCAGTATAAAAAACACGGTGAGTAAAAATCCCGTTCTAATCACAGTATTGATGATGGGAACAACTCTGTCGCCTTTAAAGCTACTATACAATAAAAGACGGCCTATATAATTTCCTCTATAGGTCAAATCTCCTCTAAAAACATGGTTGTTAGAGTCCCACGCATAGTAAAAAGAAAATATATTGAAGTATTTTCGTTTCAGAGAAGGGACCTCTTCGGCCTCTGGGGGCAAATCATCGAGTCGTTTTCCCTTTGTATCAAAGAGAACAAAAGATAAAGGGAAGGGATCTGCTTGAAACCTAACCTCATTAGGTATGGGAATTAGTCTTTCGAACTCATCCAATCTTTCTTTCACTTCATCTCGATAAAAATCAGCTATTCTAGCACTCGCCCAATCAATTTGTTTTTGATTATCCCACGAAAAATAGGCATCTTTCAAGTTATTTTCCACTAAGCTTGCATCTAAATATTCTTCAAGAACCTCATTAAAAAAATTGCCATAAAGCTGTAATTCTTTGTCTTCATTCCTATCGACTTTAACAATGAGGTTGACCTGAAAGATAATAATAAAGCACACAAATCCTATCAGTATAAACAAAGACGTTCTGACAATAATTTGCTGGTGTAACTTTAATTTCATACACTTCCCAAGCTTCATGCAATCTCCATTTTATAGCCCACTCCCCAAACAGTAATAATGTAACGAGGTTTGTTTCTGTCTTCTTCTATCAACAGTCTCAGGTTTTTGATGTGTGCGTCTATTGTTCTGTCAAATCCTTCGTAAAAATCAGTATTAAAGACAGATTCTATCAGCTCTTCTCTGCTAAAGACCTTGTTCACGTTGAGCATAAAATACTGCATAATACTAAATTGCGTTGGCGTAAGATGTATTTCTATTGAATTTTTATAGAGTGTTCTTTCAATGAAGTCAAGCACAAAAGGGCCCTCCTCTACACTTTGCATAGAAGACACTATCTGTGCATTATAAATGTCTCGACGACGGAACTGAGCCTGTATGCGCATTTCCAATTCGTCCAGAGAAAAGGGCTTGCAAATATAGTCATCACAACCCACTTCAAAGCCGAGTATTTTGTCGTTTTCTTGCGTTTTTGCGGTGACCATGATGATGGGGATTTCGCTGAAATGCCTCACTTCTTTAATCAGTTCTATGCCTGACATTTCGGGCATCATGACGTCAACAAGCATTAAATCGGCCTGTACTTCGTGTAAAAACGCTAGAGCATTTTTACCTTTATCAAAAATAACTGTTTTATAGCCGTTGCTTTTAAGATATACATCTATCAATCGTGCAATCTTGATTTCATCTTCAACAATAACAATTAATTTACTCTTCTTTTCCATCTCAGACTCCTATGATCAGAATTATAATGTATCTTAATGAAAAGACTATGAAAACAATGTCATATATTGGTTGCTTTGATATTATTGCTTCAGCTGTATCGCTGATAAAAAAGAACCAAAGCGAAGGAAGCGGTAAAGCTTTAGGGAGCGGCAAACACGTCGATTTGCTCGTCTTCGTTGAGAGCGACGGCAAACTTTCCTGCGTGAATAAAGTCTCTGTATTTTTGTTGCCCTAAAATCTTAAACTTGTCCTCATTGGAAATGATCATGTCCGATTTGTAGACGCCCCAGAGTTCTTCGACCAATATAATCAGTGGATTTTCTCCGACGATATTCGTCAATTTAGGACTACCAATAGCTTGCACATAAGGCATGGCGCCTTGCCTTAAAATCACCTGCGGATCAACAAATTCTCGGCTAATAATGGGGTTTAAATCTTTGTCCAACACACGGGAAAACAGACTGGGCTTAAAAGAATGTTCGCCCAAAGCACCCCGTACGGGCAGTGTGTCGGGCAAGTAAATCAAGATTCCCGTGACATTGTTGTCTACAAGGTTGAAATTGGGGACTTTGTCCAAAGGCTTCACGTCGGTGTGTGAAATCATGGGGCCTATCAGATTGGGATAGAGGTTGACTTGAAACTTGGCGTAATAATAATCCATGTTCTCATCAAAACCAGAATCCACGTCTAACCAGTTGAGGTCTTTGTAGAAAACAAGGACGTTGGGATTTTGCTTGAAAATATCAAGGAAAGTAATCTGCGAATCTACAGGAATATCCGAAAAAACGCCCCCTAACAATTCGGGAACATAGGTGTCAGCAAGGCTACGATTCAAGGTAAAACTATTGGGACTAGCCTGAGAATGGGTTTCTCCATCGTCTCTTCTAAAATAGAACTCAAAGTAAAAAATATCCTGTATCCAGTCTATTGAAACCTGCTTGATAAAAGATTCCCGCTTAGGAAGCTCTCCTTCGCCTATCTGCGTCTGAGGCTCAGACTGCTGGCTAAAAACGAAAGATAGGGCAAAGAAAAAAAACAAGCAAAATGTTGCTTTATAATAGGTTGGTCTTTTCATTACTCTTCTATAGCATCCTATCTTTTTGACGGAACAATAATTATTTTACTGGGATCAAGTACGTCGTTAAGGCTCATTTTATTCACTGCGGCAAGAACGAGAGGATCAACAGAATATTTCACCGCAATTCCCCACAAGGTATCGCCGTCTTTTATTCTATAGCGTCCACGCCATACAGGCAAGTCGCCTAGATCCGTCGACTTACCGACATAGGGTTTCATTTCTTTTAAGGCAGGCACAAGCAAAACCTGATCTATGCGCACGGCCTCTGGTTTGATGTTGTGATTATACTGCTGAATGAGGCTGACACTGACATCGTAATACGCTGCCAAATGCGACAGTGTATCACCCGACTTAATCTTGTAGCGGTAAAATTTCAGCAGAGGAATGTCTGTCGCTGACAACACATCTTCAACGTCCTGCTTATAAACGGCAGGTATCTTTAAATAGTAGTTTGTATTTCCTGGGGGAGATACGCCGTATTTCAATTCGCTATTACCAAAGGCTAGCACATCAAAAGGAATGTCTATTTGCTTGGCGAGTAAACGCAGATCAAGGGCCTGATCCAACTTGACACGTGTCCATTCTACATGGGGATAAGATCTATCTTCTTGCCAGAGTAAGTAGGAAACCGCAATAAACTTAGGGACATAATCCACTGTTTGCTTAGGAAGCACACCCTTGTCCACCAATTCCCAAAAGGTCGTAGCGCCCGTTTCTCGCAACAAGCGTGCAATGCGGTTAGCTCCCGAATTATACGCCGCTAGTGCCAGATACCAGTCGTTGTCAAATTTCTTATAATTATAGATGAGCTTGTCGATGGCGGCGTCCGTTGCCAACCAAAAATCCTGTCTGTCGTCTTGCCACTGGTTCATACGCATAGAATAAGGTGCTACACTATTAGACATAAACTGCCACAATCCCCTCGCTCCAGCATAAGACACCGCCCGTGGATCGTACACAGATTCTATCGCAGGCAAATACATGAGTTCGTGAGGGACATCGTATTTATCTAGTACTTCTTCAAAATAACTGTAAAAAAAGTTAGACCTGTGCAAGTTGATGCCAAAGTAATTACGAAACTGCGGATTAGAAAAATATTCTATCTGTTTGATAACACTGGGTCTCTTAAGATCATCTGCAAACGTAAACTTTTCAGTAGTCGCCTTACTTTCTGTTTTAAGAAATTGTTGCGTACCCAGAGGCAACACAGACGCAGAACCTAAAAATCCTTGTGCTGACAACATTGCAGTCTGCGCTAACACACAAAAAACAACGGTTATTTTATAAAATTTATATCTTTGCATGGGCCCTTATGAGTCGAAAACGACGGCTTCTTCTATGGTTGGTGCGGGTACGGTGATATTATACCCTTGGTACACAATAAATGTTTCTAATCGTTCTATTTCATCAACAGGGTTCAATCGCTGGCTAATAAATTCTAAGAGATTGTGCTTTTGCCCTAATAATACGGATAAAATCAAATCATAACGCCCCGTAACAATGGCTACAGACATCACATGCGGTATGTTTGATATTTTTTTGGCAACATCGCCGTAATCACATTTCGTCAAAGACATTCCTATATAAACGTGTTGCGTCCCTTCTATTTGATCGGGATCAACAAAGGCCGAGATCTTCAGAACGCCCGCCGTTTCCATGCGTTTGATGCGTGCCTTAATGGTATTTTCCGAAACGCCAAGAGCATCCGCTATCTTTTTAAAAGACTTTCTACCATCTTGTAAATGTGTTAAGAGTTGTCTATTTAAGTTGTCCAATTCTACCATATTCGCACCCTAAAGCCTTCAAGATTTCAAGTTCTCATAAAAAAACGACCTAGTCAGTTTAAAGAATGATAACAGAATAGCCCAATAAACTCAATTCTTAACACCGCAAAGTGCATACAATTTTATTTTCCACGGCGATTAAGTG
>CAYRNA010000046.1:8430-10444 GCA_964425555.1 uncultured Spirochaetales bacterium | reverse complement strand
GTCGTATTACTTGTTTTTCGTATGGAATAGCTGGATAAATTATCCTCCGCAATATCCGCATACAGCCTCTCTTTATCTAAATAAACATTATCACCGACCTTACGTTGCATTGTCTTGACTACTCTCGTCCAATTTATTTCATGCGCCTTCGTTTTATCCGTGCGATAAAAATAGTAGCCCAGACGGCACAATTCTTCTTGTCCCCAACGGGGATAAACATTGAGCTGGCCTGAAAATAGCTGGGCTTTTTTTATCGCTTCGGCATCAACAATCGCACAGCTTTCCTCGAGTACAAAGGTATTCCCTGCGCTCACTAAAACAAGCTGATTACTGATGAAGAGGTCCGTATCAAAAACAAGCAATTCAACGCTTGAATCTTCCTTGCCCAGCATCATGACATCGCCGTTTATGGTAAGAATATTGGAATGTATGAGTTGCTCTACGCCTTTATTTCGCCACTCAAGTGGGAGATTGGGAAGATGAATACTTACCTTTAAATTATCTTCTGCGAGCTGGCAAGATGCACACACTGCCAGTAAAAAAAAGAAAATCACCGCATGCACGGCTCGTAAATTATATTTCTGCCTCATGTGCAGTAAAACAACTGATTATCTATTTCAATTGCGATTTAACGCTATTTACAGCCTAATATAGGCATTATTTTTTTTACTTAAAATAAAGGTATTTCTATTTTTTCTTCTTTACTATATCATAATCTTTGTATTGAAAATTAAGAGAAATTATACTCTAGGAGCTATTTATGCCTGAGAAGAAAGACTTACCCAACTTACCACCCGATCCCATGTTGCAAACACTTTCCAAAACGAGAAGTATACTTCTATCAGGCGAAGTGAACAAAGATCTTGCCGAAAAAATTGTCAAACAACTTTTATGGTTGGAATCAGACGATGCTTCTGCGCCTATCTATATTTTCATTGATTCTCCTGGCGGCGATGTCGATGCCGGCTTTGCCATTTACGACATGATACGCTTCGTCAAACCCAAAGTCTTTCTTATAGGAATGGGACTTGTCGCCAGTGCTGCCGCCCTCATCATTTTGGCTGTACCAGCAGAAAGACGATTAGCCCTGCCAAATTCTCGCTATTTATTGCACCAACCCTTGAGCGGTATGCGTGGTTATAGTATAGAAATAGAAATACACGCCGCAGAAATCATCAAATTACGCAAACGCTTAAACGAACTCATAGCCAAAGCGACTGATCACGATGTTGCTTCTGTTGAAAGTAATACTGACAGAGATTACTGGCTCAACAGTGACGAAGCTTTAGACTACAAACTGGTGTCTAAAATCATCGCTTCACGTGAAGAGTTAGAAAAATTCGTTGGTTAGATAATCGCAGTTCCAACGTTCTAAGCTCTACAAAGAATAAATAATATACAAAAAAATAGCCCCTTTCATTGAAAGGGGCTTAAGCTATCTTGGCAATTTTGCAAAAGTTACTTTAGTTAAAAGCAGCTCCAGCTAATCGCGTACCAGCTCCGCCTATAGGCTGACTTTTGTAGTCATCAGAGTTAATATGAATAACAATGGCGCTACCGTCGTCATCAAGTAAAGGCACAAAACCTTTAGCTTCTTTGAGCGATACTCCTGGTCGGAAAATTTCTACTTTAAGACTACCGTCTTTAGTGATATAAAGATTGGGTAAATCCGCTTCGTGAATATTACCGCCTTTGTTCATAAAGCCATGCACTTGCTTAGCATCAGAAGAAATATGACCACCCGATTTTTTAAATCCACCAGAATAATCACTCACGTCACCCACTTTATGAATATGAGCTCCATGTTTTCCTTCTTGTAAGACAGAATTCGCTTTGATATCAAAGAAGATCATCACGCCCGTATCCGCTTGAGTCACGGTAACCGTTCCTATCTTTTTGCCATCTGTACCAACCAGATCTGCCTTCTCTTTTTTACCTATTTCTTTTGCATTGACACTCGCCTGTGCAGATAGGGTACTAAACGCCAACATCACTGTTAGTGTTAAAAATAATA
>CAYRNA010000046.1:7068-8330 GCA_964425555.1 uncultured Spirochaetales bacterium | reverse complement strand
GATAGGATAGATTTTATGAAATATCAAAGAGTTTTTAGGGCAGCTTTAACTTTAGCGCTCATCACCTTGGCATCTTGTGTCACAACAGATTATAGAGAGGAAGTGCCATTTTCCAATACGGAAAATTTAACCCGTAGTTCTGTGTGGATGAAAAGCTATAAAAAGCAACTCAAACAGGCTGACAAGAGGGCAAAGCGAGAGTTAAAAAATTTGTCTCTCGATGAAAAAATCTCCCAACTTTTCATCATAGACGTTTCTCTCAACTTGAAAATACCCCCTAAAACAGCCGTCACACTTGAAAACACCAGTGGAGGAAAACTCCTAACAACGCTAGACAACACGACTAAAAACACTTTGGAAGCCTATCCACCGGGAGGATACGTCCTTTTTGCTGACAACCTGCAAACAGAAAAGCAATTGCGCAAGCTCAACGAAAGCTTAAGTCAGATTGGCCATATTAAACCTTTTATAAGCATTGACGAAGAAGGGGGAACGGTTTCCCGCCTCTCTACTATTCCCACACTCAAATCTCATGCGCTTCCTTCGATGGAAGAGCTAGCCCAACGAGATAACTACTATCAAGTCTATTCTCAATTTAATGCCTTGGCAGGGACATTGCGTGATGTGGGCGTTAATATGGATTTTGCCCCCGTCGCCGATCTCGCAGGGAGTTCTGTCATAGGCTCTCGTGCGTTTGGCACTGATAGCCAGCTCGTTGCCGAATACGTCGCCGCCGCCGTAATGGGTTTGCAAGACGGTAATATTATTTCTGTCGTCAAGCATTTCCCCGGTCATGGGCAAGCTCAAATTGACCCTCACCTTGCCCTTCCCACCATAAATATCAGCCTCAAAGATCTAGAAAAAAATGAGTTTATTCCTTTTAAAAAAGCTATTTCTGACGCCGATGTTGCGGGAATAATGAGCGCGCACATAGTTAATGAAGCAATCAAAAACACCGATGATCTCCCCGCCACATTAACAAATTATTACTTTGATATTCTCAGAAAACGGTGGGGATTTGACGGCCTCATTATAACGGACGCTCTCAGAATGGGAGCCATCGCCAATGCTTGGGGTGGAGAAGAAGCCTCTTTGATGAGTTTCCTTGCGGGTTCTGACATCCTTTTGTTGCCTGTAAACTACCTTGCGACCCATGCTTTATTCGTTCAAAAATATCACGAAGGGGTTATTTCAAAGAAACGCCTCGATGCTTCTGTTCGTAGAATTTTACGCGCAAAATATATGTACGGAATAGAAAATGA
>CAYRNA010000046.1:0-6968 GCA_964425555.1 uncultured Spirochaetales bacterium | reverse complement strand
GACGGCATCACTCACATTTCCTCAAAAATGACGCCTGAACTCTATTCTAAATGTGTTCGTGCGTCGATAAAAGAGAGTGCAAGTATTATCGGAGGCTGTTGTGGTATCGGTCCTGAGCATATTATTCACTTATAAAGGAGAATTCTGTTGATATTTACTACGATTCTCTTTGAGAAGAATTGAATTATATTTATAATCCCTAATATGTCCCATTTTTTTCTCCTATGCCTATGCGTCCTATTCGTAGCCTGTCAAAGTGCCCCCAAAGCACCTCCCAGTGGTGTCGAAATCAAACCCATCGTCATAGAACCCATAGAAGATAGCGTCTTGGCTGAAAAACGCCTCGACCCCACTTTTAACCAATACTATTTATACTCTGACGACAAAGATTCTGCCGAGTTTAAACTGCTTAAAAGACGCGCACTTTTTCGCTACCTCACGCCCACAAAACTGGGCCTCAATGACAACAACGTTTCTGCATTATTAGTCAACAATGACGACGTATGGATAGGCACGTGGCAAGGCGGAATTTTGCGTTATTCTCTCCCCCTCAAAACGGCAACGGTTTTTGATGCGGGCGAGCCAAGTTTGCAATTGCGCAATATCGTCAGCATAGATTTATACAAAGATGAAATATGGGTGACGGCTTACGACAAAATTCATATCTACAATAAAAAGCAAAACAAATGGCGCTACATATATTATCACAACAAGGCTCCTGCGTCATTTTTAACCAAGCCTGTTTTTGTCGGCGATCAAATTTTCTGGGGAACATCTCGTAACGGCATGTTAGAATACAAAGCCGAAAAATGGAAATCTCTGCCTCTGAAAAATAATTCTCGGGAAATTCTCCACGCTATTTATTTGGACAAAGACTATGGTCTTCTTCTGGGTGGCTATAGACAGGGCCTTCTCAATCAAGATGCCGATTTCAACAAACTGCAAAAGCAACTTCCCAAAGCGAATATTAATGCGATGGCATCCAATGACAAGCGTATTTATTTTGCGACCAACAATGCTGGTCTCTGGTTTTTCGACAAAAAAAAGCACTCCGCATCATCTTATAATGAAAAATCAACGGGCTTAAATCTGACCAACATCAGTACCCTTTATCTCGGCGAAGATTATCTTTTTGTTGGCACAAACCAGTCAGGACTTTTTGTCCAAAACCTCAAAACCAAAAAATGGATCACTATAGGCATAGAAGAAGGTCTCATTGGCTTGGATATTTCTAGCCTTATTTTAAAGGGTTCGACTCTCATCATTGGATCGCTAGGTCAAGGCGTGACCATCCTTGACTGGGATAGCTATGTTGAATCGCTATAGAACCATACATTTATACATTGCCCTTGAGTTTATCCTTTCTTTTTCCATAGCTTTCGCTTTTCTCTTTTTCTGCTTTTTTGTCAATCAATTGTTGCTCATTGTTCAGGACACTTTGTCAAAAAATGTCCCTCCCAGCTCTGTCGTCCAACTCATTATTTTTGCTATTCCACAAATTTTGAGCTTCACCTTCCCCTATTCTGCCATGGTCGGAACCTTTATGGCATTTGGGCGCTTGTCTTCTGAAAATGAAGTTGTCGGCATGCTGAGCTGCGGTATTTCCAAAGTGCAATTGCTAATACCCGTGCTAGTATTGGGACTGGTCATCACCTTTATGTCTTATTTTACCAACGACATTCTCTTGCCCATAGGTAATTTAAAGTACCGCAAGCTACTCAGCGAACTCATTGTGTCTCAGCCCGAAGTTGAGCTTTCCCCTTTTACGGTAAAAAACAACGAAGATCAGAGCTTGGTCACCGCAGAAGTGAAGGACGGAGTGTTTCAAAATCTGCTCATTTTTGATCAGGATGACGAATCTAATCAGCGTGTCATTTTGGCTGAGAAAAGTTCCATAGAACAGCTTGATTCCATGCAAGGTGGGATCAGTTTGCAAATGAATAATGTTTTTATCTTGGCCCCGACGACGCAAGAATTAAATTCTTTCACCTATCAGCAGGCTGAGCGCATAGAGTACAACATTCCCCTCAGTAAAATTACGACAGACCTCCTCAACCCCGGTCCAAGAGAGCTGCCCACCAAAAATGTCTATGATTATTTGCAAGTATTAAAGGAAACGCAGGCTCAAGAGCAAGAAGATATCTATCAAAAACTAGAAACAAATTACCTCTTGCTTTCAACGGCCTATGAATCTTTAATCGCCAGAAATTACTACAATCAGCGCACCATCGCCGATATCGCCGAAGAGGTTTACGACACCTCAATTATTTTGCCAGAGACCAAAGAACAGCGCAATTGGTACCTTGAATTCTTGCAAAAATTTACCCTGCCCATTATTACGATACCGTTTTTGCTCCTCGCTTTCCCTTTGAGCATCACCAACAAAAGAAGTGGCAAATCCATGGGCTTCATCATAGGAATATTATTCTGCGTCATCCATTGGTCCATGCTAGCGGTGTCACGTATACTTGGGTTCAAATTTTTTAACTTCCCCATCAGCATTATTATGTGGAGCCCTGTATTTATTTTTTTGATGGGCGGCATGGCATATTATATCAGATCCATCATAGACTTTTTCAAACTCCGTAAAATAAAAAAACTGTCGCCTTTATGATTTTATCTCCTTTAAATTTACGTTTTTCTTTTCGCAATTTGGGTCAAAAAATAAAGCTTTGGTTTAGCTCCAGTAGCCCCATTTTAAGCCGAATGCTTTTGCAAATGTTTTTTACCTCTCTGCTGACGTCCCTCGTATTTTTTATTATTTTGATTTTATTGGTCGATTTTTTTGCGAGTATCTGGCGCTATTTTTCCAACGATATTCCGCTCAGTCAAATACTGCAAATTTCAGTACTGTATATTCCCAAGGCCATCACCTTCTCCATTCCTGTCAGCTTACTTTTTTCCGTAACTTTTACCCTAGGGAATTTATACGCAACAAATCAACTAATGGCTGTTTTTAACGCAGGAATTAGCTTGTTCCGCTTTACGGCTCCGTTGATTCTAGTTTCCTTTTTGCTTTCTGTCTCTTATTTTTTCTTTGAAGATAAAATCGTGATTCCCACCTACACGCAAAGGCAAATTTTGGTGCGTGGAGCCGAAGGCGGCGAAAATTATAACAGCGAACGGGTGACAATTATAGGCGATGACGAAAATATTTATCGTGCCGATTTTTACAATGATTCTATCAAGCAACTCAACAAGGTTCTCATCGTGATTATGACAAAAACGAAAGAGTTTCACAGCATGTATGTCGCCAGCTCGGCCATTTGGCAAGAAGATCATTGGAACTTGAATCAAGCGAGAATTTTCAAACGAAATATTGACGATGGCTCCATCGAGGAAACGTATGCAGAAGTGCTTGATGGCTCTGACCTTTTCCTCAGTCCCCCCGAGCTTTTTCAGCATGTCGAAAAGAACCTCAATGAACTCGATTTGCAAGCGGCGAAAAGCTGGATAGATACGCTGAGGCGTACGGGTAGGCCTTATCTCGAAGCACTCACAGAATATTATGCCCGTTTTTCTTTTGCTCTGACAAGTTTCATCGTTTCTTTTATTGCTTGCTCTGTGGGCGGTCGCTTTAAAAAAAATATACTCCTTATGAGTTTGTTGATTGTGATTGTGATTGCGGGGGGATATTATATCCTACAGATTGTCCTCAAATCCATGGCTATCAAGGGAAATATTTCGCCTGCAATAGGCGCATGGTTGCCCGCTATTATTTTTATTGCCATTGGATTTATCACCATGAAACGTGCAAAAACATAAATAAAAAAAGAGACTTTATGTATTTTTATAAAAGAATTGACTTATTACATGCATTTGTCGTATAATATTACAACAAGGAAGGAATGATGAAAATAGCTATATTAGGAGCGACGGGTTTTGTCGGTCAGGAACTTGTACGCCTACTTCTTGCGCATTCGCAAGTGACAGAGCTACATCTCTATTCATCACGCCTCGAACAAGCTTACGAACAGTGCTATCGTAACTATCTCAATTTCAATTTAGAATTGCAATCACTCGAAAAAAACAACGATATCTACGCCACACACGATGTTGTGTTCTTGGCCTTACCACACAAAACGTCTATGCAATGGGTCAACGCCCATGTCGACCCTCATGGCTCAACGCTGGTGATAGACTTGAGCGCCGATTTTCGCATAGATCCCACGAGCTACGAACAATGGTATCACACGCCACACGTCGCCCGTGATTTTCTGCAAAAAGCAGTTTACGGCTTGAGCGAACTCAATAGGTCCGCCATAAAAGAAACCACGCTGATAGCCAATCCAGGCTGTTATACCACGGCGGCACTTTTAGCTCTGCAACCACTCGTCAAAGAAAATTTGTTGGACACCAACAGTATCATTTGCGACGGCAAGTCGGGCATTAGCGGTGCGGGCAGGCCCAGCAAAGAAGGTCTGCAATTTTGTGAGAATAATGACAGCTTGAAAGCTTATGCCGTCGACGGTCACAGACATACTCCTGAGATTGAACAATACTTGAGCGAAGCGGCCCAGAGTGAGCTGACAATCAGCTTCACACCCCACCTCATTCCCATGTCACGTGGAATCTTGATGACGAGCTATGCGCAACTGATGCCGTCGGTCTCGCTCAAAGAGATTCATGCCACGCTAGAGAAAGCCTATGCCAACGAAAGATTCGTCAAACTACTGTGGCAATCCGAAGGCAATCCTTTCCCCGAAACACGTTGGGTCAAAGGCTCCAATGAATGCCATATCAACCTTCATGTTGACGAAAGAACGAACAGGATTGTCATCATCAGCGCCCTTGATAATTTGATCAAAGGTGCCGCAGGACAGGCGATACAAAACATGAATATCAATCTCAATTTTCACGAAAACGACGGACTAAATTTAGTACCTCTTTTCCCCTAGTCCAAAGGACAAATTATGCACGAAAAAGTAAAGATCAAGCAAATAGAGGGCAATGTTGTTGCGGCCTTGGGCTATCTCGCCAATGGCATAGACGCAGGCATGAAAAACACAGCCAACACCAAAGATCTCAGTATGATTTACTCGCAAGCGCCCATGGTTGTTGCCGGAACATTTACCACAAATCAAGTGAAAGCCTATTGTGTCACACGCAACGCTTCCTTGCTCCAGCAAAAAAACAACATACATGCGCTCGTCATTAACAGCAAATACGCCAACGTTTGTACGGGAAAACAGGGTTTTGCCGATAACGAAGAATTAGCGTCACTCACCGCCGAGGCTTTGCACGTAGACCCCACAACCGTCTTAACCGCTTCTACAGGAATAATTGGCGCAAGCATACCCATGCAAAAAGTGCGTTCAGCCCTGCCGCTATGTCACTCGGGGCTAGGGAGGGAAAACGTACACGCTCAAGCCATCGCTCAAGCCATTTTGACCACAGACACTCGCCCCAAAGAAATAGCCTTTGAGTTTGAATTGGGCGGAAAAAGAGTCCGCATAGGCGCTATTGCCAAAGGTTCTGGCATGATAAATCCTCGCATGGGGACGATGTTTTCCTTTATCACCACAGACCTTGCCATCTCTGCAGATGTCCTGCAACACGCCTTGTCAGATTCCGTCAATCATAGCTACAATCTGATTTCAGTCGATGGCGACACCAGCACCAATGACATGGTCTTAGTCATGGCTAATGGCATGGCGAAAAATGACGAAATCACCGATACAAAGTCTCTCGAATACGCCATTTTTAAGCACGTATTAGACAAAATGAATCACTATCTCAGCCAAGAAATCATCAAAGACGGCGAAGGTGCGACGATGTTTCTGACATTTGAAGTTAAAAGAGCCCGTTCTTATAGTGATGCCGAAAAAATTATTGCCGCCGTTTCCAATTCGCTTTTGGTGAAGACCGCTTTTTTTGGGAGAGATGCCAACTGGGGCAGAATATTGGCGAGCCTTGGCTCTACCGACGCCTATCTTGAAGTCGACAAAATCTCCCTTTTTTATCATAATGACATGGGTAAAATCCAACTATTGGAACAGGGTGAACCGCTTAATTTCAGCGAAGAAGAAGCCCAGAAAATACTAGCGACAAAACAGGTGCATATCACCATAGATTTAGGCGTGGGCGAGCAAAATCTCATAGGCTACAGCTGCGATTTGAGCAACGAATATATTAGAATCAATGGTTCTTACAGAAACTAAAATATGACAACAAACAAACCTATAATGGTCATAAAAATCGGCGGCAGCGTCCTCACTGATCATGCCGTCTTAGCGTCTTTTGTAAAACAAGTCAAAGAACTGCAACGGCAATTTACGGTGATTATTGTTCATGGCGGTGGGCCTCACATCAATACATTGCTCACAAAATTGCGCATTGAAAGTACTTTTATAGAGGGTTTAAGGGTCACCACTCCCGAAATACTGGATGTCACCGAAATGGTTCTTGCAGGCAAAGTAAATCGTTCGCTCTGCCACGCATTTCAACACGCAGGAGTGGACGCATTGGGCATTAATTCCAGTGACGACCAACTCTTAAAAGCGTCTATCAAAGATCATGATCGTTGGGGATTCGCTGGTTCTGTCACAGGCGTCAACCGCAGTTCCCTCCAGCAACTTTTATCGCTGGAAAAGCTATTGGTTTTAACGCCTTTGGCAAGCTTTGAAGACGCACAATATCCTTCTATCCATTGCTTAAATGTCAATGCCGATGAAGCCGCTATGGGATTTGCGACGAACTTACAGGCCTCGTGGTTGGTCTTTTTAAGCGATGTCAACGGTGTTCTCAGCGATATACAGCAAGAGGACAGCACGATACAAAAATTAAACCCTGCCCTTTTTGAGCAATACCGTCAACAAGGAATTATCTCAGGGGGGATGTTGCCCAAATTAAATGCCTGCTTTTCATCATTGAAGCAAGGCGTACAAAACATCATTATTGCCAATGGCAAAAACCCCCATTCTCTGCACGATTTTTTCACTGATCAAGGCGAAAAATCCGCTCCGCTA
>CAYRNA010000045.1:0-10779 GCA_964425555.1 uncultured Spirochaetales bacterium | reverse complement strand
TAAGTCATCATTTTTCCTTACTATACATTTTGTTCATACATTGCAATGAAAATATTGGTATTATAACATAATACTTTTGTTTTTTTGCAACTTAATTAATACAATACTATCGTAGCACAGGTTATTTTTATCTGTGAGGGTAGACTTGACTATCTAAGACATTTATTATGTATGGTACTAAAAAAGGTAGATAGTATTCTATTGTTCGTAAAAAACAGGAGAGATAAACTGTGAAAATAAAAATGAAAGTAATAGTATGGATTATGTTATTGTTGGTACCGCGAGCATTCCTTCTCGGTCAAGATTCTTTGGGCGTCGATCTAACCGATCCCGTCTATAAGCTTATAGAAATGGGTCAATTGCGTGGGGTGCTGACACGAGTGTCACAGGTCAAACCCTATTCCCGTAGGCAGGTGGAAAGCTATTTGCAAGAAATGGAAAGCAATTCGGCTGAGTTTTCAGGCGCGGAAAGACGTGTCCTCAATGAGGTAGCGACTCGATTTCGTCGTAAATGGGCTGGCGTAAAATACGGCAATTTCGCTTTTGAAGAAGAGGGAATGACGGGGCAGTTTGGTGTGCAAGGCTCTACGGATGGTCGTGTCAATACAGATAATTTAACAGACATTGCTCCCAACCTTTTTATTAATATGTTTATGCGTGGTGATATTCTTGATGCCATATCTTATGAAGGTGAAGTGGGTTTTGGCTGGGATTATATCATCAAAGACCCTATCAATGATTTTGATCCTTTTTATACGCCCTATAGTTTTAACAGAGAGTGGGATGCCGGTTTTGATAGTCCTCCTGTAACCTATTATATTGGTGCGGATATTGGCTCAGAACTTTTTGACGATAAACTATGGGTGAGATTTTCACGTGATGATAGAGATTTGGGCATGGGTACGAATGACTTATTGCTCAGTGCAGACGGACACGATTTTAATGCGTTAGAGTATAGATTGCGATTATTCTCATGGTTGAATATTTATCAGTTGTACGGCAACCTTTCTCACCAATATGGTGCATCTGGGGGGCGCATTAGCCATACGGATCTTGAGACAGGCACAGCACCAACAAGATACGATGAGATCAGCTATAGAAAAAACTATACCTTACAGGGCTTTGAGCTTTTCCCTACAGAGAAAAGTTATTTTTCTGGTAATGCCGCAGTTATTTGGAACGGCGAAATTGATTTGGGCTATGTTGCTCCATTGGTTTTTGTGTTCCCTTATCAGAATACACGATGGAACTATGACAACCTTGCTATTAATCTCACGGGGGGCTATCTTTTTGATGAGTTTGGGCAGGTTTACGGTTCACTGATGTTTGATGAATTGAGTTTTCTCAATGACAGAACTGCCAATAAGCCTCGTGCTTCACAAGTAGCCTATCAAGGGGGCTATAAAGTCGGTATCCCAGGCATTCCTTTCGCCAAAATGACATTTCAATACACCAAGGTTGAACCCTATGTTTACACCCATTATTTGGTAGATCATCCTTCGTCTTCCTATATTTATGATACCAGTTACGTCAATGATGGCGAGACTTTAGGCTATCCTTTGCAGCCTAATTCGGATGAGTTTTTTGTGGGCTTTGAGAGTATGCCTATGCTGAACTGGCAGTTTACTCTGGGCTATCAATTGATACGTCACGGTACCAATTTAGACGTAAAAAGCTACAGCGCTCTTGACGGTGACTTAATTCCCGTGCAAGGTCACCTCGAGGATTATTTAGACTATGATTTTGAAGATCAGTACGCAGATAAAAACTTTACGAAAGACGGTGTTTACGATTGGACAAATGCGGTGACTCTCAAAAGCGTCTATAGATTTTCAGATTACCCCGCAGAAATAAATTTTTCTTACGCATTCTCCCATACTTTTTGGGACACAAATGGTTTTGCTACAACAGCGGATGACGCCAAAAATACAACAGGCGTTATCCCCGGTTATGGCGATGGAGCTACACAACTTCGCAATATTTTTGGTGTAGGAGCGGCCATCAAGTATTAACACAACAACGTTGCTTTTCTAGGAAACCCTACATGTTCTGGTATCAGTTAATTATCTCTATTGCGGCGGCATATTTTTTGTGCGTGACCCTCATCAATGTTGTCTATTTCAAACGGAAAACGCAGCATCTCACACAGCCGCTCGAGGACGCCCCCTTTGTTTCCATACTGGTTCCCGTACGCAACGAAGAGAAACTATTAGAAAAATGTCTGATATCTTTGCTTGAACAAGATTACCCCAACTATGAGGTTTTGGTGATTAACGACGGCTCTACAGACGGCTCAGGCGCTATTTTGCAAAAGCTTCAACAAAAATATAATCACCTACGTGTTTTTGATGGCAAGCCTCTCGATCCTTCGTGGTATGGCAAACCGCATGCCTTGCAACAGCTCTTAGAGCACGCCAAGGGTGAATATTTTTTGTTTACGGACGCTGACACACAACACACGCCGCAGAGCCTCGCTTTTAGCATACATAATATGCAGTACTATGATTTAGATTTGCTGTCAGGCTACCCCTTCGAGAGCCTCAAAAATTTTGGCGATGTATTGAATGTTGGGGCAATGTATTTAATGACAACGATAGTGTTGCCACTGCCCTTGATTGACTGGTGGAAATGGAATCAAACGTCTTTCTGCATAGGTCAATATTTTACGGTGAAAGCGTCTTCGTTTAAAGAAATCAACGGCTTTGAAAGCGTCAAAAAATTTATTACAGAAGATATTGCTTTGGCCAAAGTTATGAAAAAAAATGACTATAAAACAAAATTTATAGACGCTCAAAACTACGTGTCTTGTCATATGTATCATTCGTATGCGGCGTCATTTATGGGAATAGGCAAAAATGTCTATGATACCGTTGGACGTTATTTTATACGATATTGGGCTGTCACTATCTTGATTTTTGGCGTGATATGGTATCCCATCGTCCAGCTTATTCTAGATGCTTTTGCAGGCAATGACCTGAATCTGTTATTGGTTCTCACTATTGCGCTTTATTCGGGGAGCAACCTCGCCAACACCATAGATAGACGCTTGCCGTGGTACGCATGTTTTGTGCAACCGTTGCAGTTTTTGACTGTGTGGGCTATGGCTACGTATTTTGTGGTGACAAAATGGTTTGGCCGAAAAGTAAAGTGGAAAGACAGAGAGCTGGAAAGCTAGCATGAGAATTTTTCTCTTTATTACGTATTTTGCTTTGAGTATTTCGAGCATCCTGTTTGCCAATGCAAGAGCCGATGAGCTGACAGATGTTTTGAGCAAGGCCGTACTAGGGCAACAACTCGATTTGACGGCTTTTGTTCAGCTTTATGATGAGCAGGAACAAGAATTTAAACGCTTAGATTTGAGCAGTCAAGAGCGCTTCTATTATTTGGCTGAAAGAGAATATTGGCTCGCGCGCAAATATCAGAGCTTGCCCACCGTTGCGGCAGAGATAGAATATTACAAGCTCAACACCCAAGGTGATCACAAAGAAGCTTCTCAGCTTTATCCTAACAAAAAAATTGTCATCAAACACTATGAAAATGCCTTGCAGAACATCGATGCTTATTTGAAAAATGACAAAAAAAACAGCAAAGCGTATATTTTATTTGCCGACATTCAGGGACATTTAGTCTTGCTGAAATCGCTCACTTATATGCTGGTCAATGGCCTCAAAGTTCCCAACGCTACGCAAAAAGCCATAGACCTCGACGACAATAATATCTACGCTTTGATTATGAAATCTTCGGCAGAGATTTTCACCCCTGCGTTGTACGGAGGGAATCCGCCCAAAGGCATCAAGATGGCAAAAGAGATTTTGACGAAAAGCAATTTAACCGAACAAGACAAGTTCAATATTTACGCCACCATTGCTCACGCCTACATGCTCGAGAAAAAATACAATGAAGTCTCACCGTGGCTAGAGAAAGCGTCGGCTATTTATCCGCAGAATAAATACGTTCAGGCCTTAGCAATTGTCCTTGCAGAAGAGAAGCGTTCGCTCGCTCAATAGCTGTTTTATTGCGGTTTGCCGTGGTGGGCGTCTATCGTTTGTTGCATCCACGAGCGTGTTTTTTCAGCCATAGCGGTCAGCTCTTCTTTGGGATAAAAGTTCTTTTCGTCGAAAGGCGGAGGCGTGAGCGCATCACCAAATACAACGGTCATTTTGACAAAGTCTCGTGGAAGAAGCCAAGGCCCTATTTTTCTGCGTTTGAGCACGATGGCCATAGGCACAAGAGGTACTTTTTGTAGATAGGCTTGGTGAAAACTGCCGAGCTTCAAGGTTTGCACTTTTTGTGACAAATGCTTTAAATGGCCTTCTGCGAGGAAATGGACGTGTTTTTTTTGCTCTAACAAGCGTTTAATGGGTTCTTGTATTCTTTTGATTCCGTTAGGACTGGCGGGAATGGGAAAGGCACGCAGTAGCTTGAGCAAAGCGCTAATTACGGGGATTTCTGCGTTGCCTTGCATCATGGTAATGTAAGCCATTTGCGGAAAAATGGACATGCTCGCATAGGGTGCATCAAGGTAATGGCAATGATTAGAGACGGTAATGCAACCTTGCGTTTTGAGTAGTTTTTTTATGTGCTTGGGCTTTTTTATACGCCACGTAAAAAAGACTATGGCGACAATTTGCAAGATGGTGTAAACGAGCAGATAAACAACAAAACTCGTTGCTTTGAATAGCTTGTTTTGAGGCACGAAAATATAGTTTTCGTCTATACGAATTTTAGCCATTGATCACCTTGCTACGAATGGGTTTGTAAAACAGTTTGTAAAATAAAGCGTAGGGTATTTTTTTGACGACATAAGCCCAGCCTAAGAGAAAAATTCCGCCAATGAATAAGCGAAAGAAAATCATCGCTTTCCAATCGGCACCAAAAGAGACGACCAATAACACGTCTTCGATGAAACTGTGCATCACCATCAGTAGGCTCATGCTCATGAAAATTGTTTTGTGACTCAGATGATCTTTTTCAACTTCGTTAATCATCAAGCCACCGCCATAGCTTAATCCCAACAAGAAGCCCACAATGGTGATGGAAGTCGCTTCTTTTTCTATGTTGAGGTAGCGCAAAAGAGGTGAGAGCAGTTTTTCGAGCAGAGCATTGAGGCCCATTTTATCCAAGATATACAACACAAGAAGTAAAACTAACAGTATCCAACTGATGGTAAAAAGAGTATTTAAGCTGTTGATCAACCACGCGGACCACGTCGTCGCCAGCGTTTTATTTTCCCATAAAATCACAGAATCGTGTTGCGAAAAAGACGTCAGTTGGTACCACAAAGAAAGCAAATACCCCATCAACAAAGCGACTCCAATGCGAAAGAGAGTGCTGAAACCAAGGCGACAGCCCGTCTTTGCAATGATGCTTTGCTCTATAAACAAGGAATGAGCGCCCAGTATCATCACGCTGAGTACGCTGGCCTGTGCCACACTGAGTTGCAGTTCTGAACCTAGCGTAGCAAACACAGCCCCCGCCGCATAAATATTGGCGAACATTCCCGTTATCCAAATCAGAGCCGTGCTGGCAGGCAAGCCGACAAAAGACATGATGGGTTCAAATATTCGTGCGATATCATCAATCAGATTGAAATGCTGAAAGAGTTGCATCACGAGCATTGCAGGCAACATGACTTTCAGCAAAAACCAATAGGTATGCAACCATTTCTTCAGTATAGCTTTGAGGTCGATGACAATGCGCAGAGTCAGAGTATTATGCAATTTCATTCAGAATCCACAGAATCTCAGGAAGGAGCTGTTTCTTTCTACTGATAATTCCGGGTAAAAAATACAGATTACTGCGTGTTTGATTGTAGCTCAGATTTTCCTCTAAGGCATCAATGGGCGTGATAAGCAAATAACTATTAGACTCCAAAACATCGGTGATCATCAAGGCCAAAAAGGTCAAATCCTGTTCAAGTTTCACTTTGTAGAGCATTTCTCGGTAAACATCATAAGATTCATTCAGGTCAGAGAAATTCATGACTTCTATTTGTCCAATGGCAAAATCCATTTCGTTGACAGTGTAGGGTTTCATGTCTCTGGTAATGGCTTCTCTAGGATCGGATTCTGTGAGCGATGGGTTAGCACTCAGTAGTTTTTTGCCGTAATCTTGCAAGGACAAGTCAGAGATGCGCATCAGGTCTTGGGCAATGGTTTTGTCCTCTTCTGTGGTTGTCGGCGATTTTAAAAGCAGTGTGTCCGAAAATATGCCCGAAAGAAGAACTTTTGCAATTTTCTTAGAAATATTGACTTTGGCATTTTTATAGTGCAAATAAACCAAGGAGCATGTGCTACCCAAGGCTTTTGAATAAATGTAAATGGGGTTAGCGGTGGGTTGTGGCGCAAATCTATGGTGATCAATAATTTCTTGCACCTCTGCATCTTGAGCGCCGTCAATGGATTGCTTGAGTTCGTTGTGATCCACTAAAATGATTTTTTTTGCGGGTTTTTCTATCACTTGTCGACGAGAAATAATGCCCATGTATTTATTTTTATGAGTAACAATGAGCGAGCTTCTACCTGTTTCTAGCAGGCGTTTTTTGATGTCATCGTAAAAACTTTGCGATTCAATTGTGGTGGGCGAAGGATTCATCACGTATTTAATAGCGGTACTCATTTCTACCCGACGCAAGGTTTCTGCAATATCAATAGACGAAAGATAGACAAAGCCCTTATAATTTTTTAACAGCTCTTTGAGTTTGGCTTCGTCGTCCATAAAAGTAATAATGATGGCAGGAAGTTGCAGGTCTACGGCTTCTTTGATAATGTTGTCTTGGAAACTGCAAATAAGTGCGGGTTTATTATCAAAACTATGCGCATCATAAGACGAACGAAATAAAACACTACCCAATATAATAGGCGCAATAAATTCTTCATTTTTGCCCCGCTTAAAAATTTTCCCTGGTAAAATGGCGTTAATATTTTTTCTTGTTAAAACAAATTCTTGCTTCTTGTCTATGCTATAGGTGTGCAACAAAAAATTACTCATATCATCAGCATTAATTGTTCCCCTCAAACTATTGGTTTCAGAAATGATGGGGATGACAACCTTGTTTTTGGCAATTTTTTTCATGGCAATAAACGTAGGATCGTCTTCAGACAATGTTTCTGTATTGCTAATCATAATGTCGTACGCACGAATATAGACATCTTTGCGTAGCGGTGGTGGTTCAATGCCGAATTCCTTGAAGACAAAATTGCTCTGAGGATTGACCGTGCCACAACGCACCGCTTTGTATTGTACTTTTGCATCGGTATTGATTGCGTTCTTGAGTTCTGCGTAACAATATGCAGCACAGAGAGAGTCTGTATCGGGGTTTTTATGACCGACGACGTAAATTTTTTCCATTTTCCCTTTTTCCCATATGATGAGTGAAACAAAATTCTATTTCAATATACGGTTGTAACCTACTTAATATATGCCTTTAAACCACGGTTTTCTTTTTTCGTTAACAAGAGAACTTCCCCTGATATCACAATAATATACAAATTATAGCGTAAACAAATAATATGATGCAACAAAGAGCTTGAAAAAATAGGTAAAAAATAGTATTTTTAGAGTCTCTAAAGGCGTCAGTTTATATTGTTATAATGGCGAAAAATTTTGCTGTATCTTGCTGTGACGACAAGAGAGAAGGACAATATGTTAATAAATGCGGAAGATCTTCATCTTTCTTTTGGTAATGACCCTATTTTTGATGGAGCCTCGTTCATCTTGCACGAAGGCGAAAAAGTAGCTCTTGTTGGGCGAAATGGTGCGGGGAAGTCGACACTCTTTAATGTGTTCATGCAAAAAATTGAACCCGAAAGTGGTAAAATCACTTTTAAAGACGGTCTAAAAATCAGCCTTTTGGGACAAGACGTTCCAGCACGTTCTCAAGAAAAAATCAAAACCGTTGTCGGTCGAGGCCTAGAAGACACCACAGAAATACTAGAAAAATATTACAGTCTACTAGAAGAAGATCCCACCGATGAAATTTTGACGCAAATAGCCGACCTGCAAGATCTGATAGACAAACACGACGGCTGGGATATCGACGCCAAAATAGAAAATATTATGATGCACCTCAGCATCCCTTTGACGGGAACCATGGACGAATTGTCTGGTGGATGGCGACGGCGTGTGTTGTTGGCACAAGCCCTGATCAGCTCGCCCGATGTTTTGCTCCTCGACGAACCGACAAACCACCTCGATCTTATTATGATAGACTGGCTGGAAAAAGAGATAGGCATGCTCGATTGCGCCGTCATTCTTATCACCCATGATAGACAATTTATGCAACGCACCGCAAAACGCATTCTTGAACTGGACAGAGGTAAACTCATCAGCACAGAAAAAGATTATTACGGTTTCTTAGAGTTGAAAAAATCTTTGCTCAAAGAAGAAGAACAGCAGAATCAGAAATTTGACAAAAAGTTAGCGGAAGAAGAAGCGTGGCTACGCCAAGGAGTGAAGGCGCGTCGAACACGAAATGAAGGTCGGGTTCGTGCTTTGCAAGCCCTGCGCAAAGAAAAAATGGCGCGTCCCGAACAAGAACAAAAAGCCAGCTTTACTCTCAACGAAGCCGAGCGCTCGGGTAAAATGGTTGCCGAAATGATCAAGGTCGAATTTTCTTACGACAATAAAGAAGACGCCGCCGTGATTGAAGGCTTTGACTATCTGTTGCAACGTGGCAGTAAGGTGGGTATCATTGGCCCTAACGGTTCGGGGAAATCTACTCTGCTGAAATTGTTGCTCGGTGAATTGTCGCCTAAAAAGGGCAAAGTCAAACTGGGCGCAAACGTCTCAGTCAGTTACTTTGATCAGCTCCGCCAACAATTGGACGGCGAAAAAACCGTCATGGAGAACATAGACGATGGCAAAGGCACAGTCTGGGTCAACGGCCGTGAGAAACATATTTTCTCGTATTTGAGCGACTTCCTTTTTTCAGAACAACGCATGAATACCAAGTCAAAATATTTGTCTGGGGGCGAAAGAAATCGCCTGCTCCTTGCCAAATTATTCTGCCAACCCGCCAACGTTTTCGTTCTCGATGAACCGACCAACGATTTGGACATAGAGTCACTCGAATTGCTAGAAGAATTGCTCGCTAATTTTAATGGAACCGTACTCCTAGTGAGCCATGATAGAATCTTTTTGGACAACGTGGTTGATTCGAGTTTGATTTTATTGGGCGACGGTAAAGTCCATGCTTTTGCTGGTGCCTATGAAGAATGGTTCCAGTGGGGCGGTGGTAAAGAGTTTTTGAGCGAACAATATAAAGCGATGCAAAAACGTCCTCAAGACACTCAAATAGAAACCAATACAACGCCTTCTCTGCCCAAAGAAAAAGCTCAAAAAACGAATAAAAGTCCTTCGCAAACAAAAAAATTGAGCTATAAATTGCAAAGAGAATTGGACGAGTTGCCCGAATTGATTGATGCGCAAGAAAAAGTTATTCAGAAAATGGACGAAGAAACGGCGCAAACTGAATTTTACAATCAGGATAAAACGATAATCAACAGTTTTTTTGAAAAGCTGGATGTAGAAAAGCATAAGTTAGAAAAACTCGTGGTGCGGTGGTCAGAGTTAGAAGAGATGAAGTTGTAACGCTTGCGAATTTGTAGTCAAAATCGTACACTGTAAACTTATTTTAGAAGGGAAAATATGACGGAAAATATTTCTATACCTATTGTTGTGGCCTCTGATGAAAATTATGCCTTGGGTTTGGTTGTCACGCTCTATTCGCTGTTTACGAGTAAGCATAGGGAGACGCATTATTCTGTGCATGTATTGGACGGCGGTTTAAGCGAATCTACGCAACAACACCTTATAGAATTGGCGAAAAGCTATCAACAACAGATTGATTTCACCAATATGGAAGATAGCTATAAAGATCTTCCTGTCGGCAAACTTTCGCCTGCGACCTATTATCGCTTGGACATTGTTAATCTTTTTCCACATTACGATAAAGTACTTTTTCTGGACGTAGATATTCTGGTGCAAGGCGATTTGAGCGAGCTGTTTTCTACAGACATGACACAAGGCGAGGGAGCGTTGTTGGCTGGTGTTGAAGACATAGGTAATACCCCGTTCAACTTTCACAATTTTGGTTTACACTACCTTAATGCGGGTGTATTGGTCATGAATTTACATGGTTTTCGCCAGCAACGCATAGACGGAAAAATTAAAGAGTTATTGGATACGGTTGATTTGAAACAGCACGATCAAGATGCTTTTAATTGGTGTGCCCAAGGACAAACGGTGACTGTAGATCTCAAGTACAATTTCTTTAATTTGTATGCGACTCATCCTCGAACATGGCGCAAACCGACGGAACGTTTTTCTTTCAACAAAGCCCACAAACTGACGGTGAAAGAACTGAAAATGAAGGCAAAAGAAGCTGTCATTATCCACTATGTATCTGATAAACCGTGGCGGTCTTACAGTTGCCCTATGGGTTCACCGTGGCGAGCGATTTACAAAGAATGTCCGCTTTTACCAGAGCATAAAAACCAATGCGAAGCGTATTCTTTGACGAGTGTTTTGTCTTGGTTTTTTGGTTTTCTGTTTTATGTGAAAGTTCGTCGAGAAAGAGTGATACAATTTTATATTTTGCCCCGATTACCTTTTGTGATTGAACAGCAACGGTTTAATTTTTTTAATCAGATTGAAATAGAACTGGGCTTGGGACGTATAAATTATTTAGGCAGTCGAGAAGCGAGAGAGCCTTAAAAGGTCAAAAAGAGAGAAAAATATGAGCGCAAAAGCTATACCTATTGTATTTTCCTGCGATGA
>CAYRNA010000044.1:0-11194 GCA_964425555.1 uncultured Spirochaetales bacterium | reverse complement strand
AGGGGCGCGGAAGCGGTGCGTTAGCACGGCACCCCCGTATAGCCCGACGCCACTGTGGAGGAGGCCACCCTTTGGGGTGGTCGCCGTAGCAGTGGGGTAAGCCCCAGAATTATACTGGGGGATTGGTAAAATTAAGTTTGTTTTGGCGAGGTGCTTTGCTCTATGAGACGCTCAATGTTTGAGTCGATGAGGGTTTGTGTTTGTTGGTTGAGGGCTGCGGTGGCGAGGTTTTGTTGTACCTTTTGAAGGTCGGCCAAGGTCTGTGTTTCACGATTGTAGGATGCGGGTAAGTTGGTGGTTGTTAAGGCTCTGACCAGATGAAGGTAGATTTTTGTGTTGGTTGTCGAGGCGTCGTTGCTGATGTGTCTGTCGAGCTGTGTGAGGTAGGCGTTGATGGTCTGTGTTTTTCCAAAGGCATTCGAGCTGCTTTCTGCTTTGAGAAGGTTGAAGCTAATTTCAAAGATTGTGAGTAGGGAGACTACGTCGGGGCTATTGTTGGGGTAGCTTGCCAAGCGGTTTTTTGCGTCTATAGCTTGTTTGAGAACGGCGTCATTTCTTCTTGTTGAGAGGAGGTTGAGGTGGGGTTCTAGTACGTCTATGATGGTTGCGGTTGATAGGGTTTGTAGTTTGAGGGCTTCGTTTAAAGCGCTGTTGTCTGGAGCTGTTAGGTCGGTGTATTGCGATTGGGTCGATCTCTTGCTCAGTTGTTCTCTTTGTGCTGGGCTGAGGCGACCTGCTTCACTCTGATCGGGTAAAACTTGGGCTTGTAAGGTTGCGGTTGTTGCTATAAATAGCAGAAGGGATAAAAATATGTTCATTTTCTTTTCCTGTGTTGTGGGTGGATATTGCATTTGTGTCAGATGATAATCATCTTATATGAAAAGAGAATGAACATTATATGGAGATATGCGCTTATATTTTGAGTTTTGACTTACGTGATGGTTCTATAAGCAATTTATTATTTAATAACTCTACAAATTATTTTCTTTCTAAACTCTTTTCACATCTTAGTTATTGTGCTATGATAGTATATTCAAAGATGTATAACGATTTACATTTTAAGTAATCAAAGGAGAAAAAATGGCGGAATTTATAACGACAACGAAGATTAACTCAAGTATAGAGGACATAATTAAGCAGGCAAAAAAGAAGATAGTGCTTGTCTCACCCTATTATAAACCAATCCCACTTTTGCATGATAGATTGAAAGAAGCTTCACTCAGAGGAGTAAAAATTCAACTTATTTATGGTAAAAAGAAACTGGAAGAATCTGTAAAAACGCCATTGTTGGCATTGAATAATGTCGAAATTCTGTTCTGCGATAATTTACACGCCAAGTGTTATCATAATGAGGAAAGCATGATTCTAACCTCTATGAATTTGTATGATTTTTCTCAGCAAAACAATAGAGAGATGGGTCTATTTCTTAATCACAAAAAAGATAAAGCCATCTTTCAAGGGGCTCTTGATGAAATACAATCTATCTTAGATTCTTGTTCTAGCGACAATTCTTTTGAGACTGTAGTTAAAGAAGGAGGCACGAAGAGTTCTGGTGATAATGACAAACGGGGTCATTGCATTCGATGTAATAAAGGAGTGGCCTATAACAACAAAAAACCGTTCTGCCCAAAGTGCTATCATTCATGGCTTAAGTTCGAGAACGATCTATATGAAGAAAAATTTTGTCATAGCTGCGGTAAAGAGCAAAAAACTTCTTTCTCTGAGCCCGAATGTGATACTTGTTCGTAGAAGAATAAATGAGAACATTATATGGAGATATGCGCTTATATTTTGAGTTTTGACTTACGTGATGGTTCTATAAGCAATTTATTATTTAATAACTCTACAAATTATTTTCTTTCTAACGATAATAACAACAATATTCATTAAAATTTATTCTTGTTAGGAAGGAAAACACATGAAAAACAAAGTTTTATATATTCTATTGATGCTTTTATTTGTGAGCAATCTGTTCACTGAAGAAAAATCGGGTGGCTTTTTTGGCTTATTCAAATTTACCCCACCTGCAAAAGAAGACATCGTCGTCATTCCCTCGCTGCCTTATTTTTATAAAGATACAACTTTACCCACGGGGAAAGCGGCGTATTATCAGTTTGAAGTAGGGGCTGTCAACGATTGGTATATTGAAAGTTATGGTAAGCTAGACACAAGCTTCAAACTTTTTGATAAGGATTGGAAAGAGGTCGCCAAGGCGGATGATTCTGATGACAGTAAAAGTGCCAGCTTAAGTTTGCCGTTGACGAGGGGAACGTATTATTTGGAGGTCAAAGGCTACTTGGGTAGCGGTGGCGAATATTCTCTGTTTTTATATTCTCGAAAGTTGCTGGATTCGTCAACGACAGAGGCGAATAATGATGCCAGCAAAGCCACTTTGCTTTCTTATGGTGAACCTCTGATTGTTACAGATAGCCTTGAGTTTGATACAGATTATGACTATTATCACTTTCAATTACCCGATAAATACATAGGTCGCAACGCTACTTTAGAAGTGCAAATTGCAAGTGAAGGGGCAACAAAAGTGATTTTCCCTTATCGTGAAGGTGAGACACAGAAGAATATGACAGCGTTTTCGGATTCTTACAAAACGAAAATAACCTTGAGTATTGATAACGAATATACTTTTTCTATTAGTGGTGCAAAGACAGACTACACCATTACTTTTATGCTGATTCCAGAAGTGATTTCAGAATAAAATAAAGAGACCTTATTCGGGTGATATTGTGCGAGTGATGCGCCCGAATAACATAGTCCTGCGGTAAAGTACTTTAATGCTGTAGGTCAAAAAGCTGTCTAATATAATGGTTGAAGGGCATGTCAAAAAGCTCTTCCCATGATAATTTTTGCAACAATTCACCGTTTCTTAGTACGGCTATGCTATCTGCAAGTTGGGTGACATGGGTTTTGTTATGGCAAATGATGATGACTGTGGAGTTTGTTTTGTGAAAAATTTCTTTCAGTTCTATTTTCAAGGATTTGATGGCACCAGAATCTAAGTTAGAAAAAGGTTCGTCGAGCAACACTATTTTCGGTTCAATAGCCAAGGCTCTTGCAAGGGCAACACGCTGTTGCTGTCCCCCTGATATTTCATGGGGATATTTGTTTTTATGCTCTGTTAACTTGATCAATTCAAACAGTTCATCGACCTTTTCTTTGCGTTGTTTTTTGTTGATGTGTTTGATGCCGAATTCTACATTTTGCATGAGATTTAAATGCGGAAAAAGAGCGTAGTCTTGAAAGACAACACCCAACTGTCTTTTTTCTGGGGGGACATTTTGGCGTGCGCTGTAAACACACTGGTCACGCAAAAAAATACGCCCTGCTTTGGGTGATTCAAAGCCCGCTATCAATTTGAGTAGGGTTGATTTTCCGCTACCAGATTTACCTATAAGCGCGAGTATTTCACCTTTTTCCATGCCGAGAGAGAAATTTTTGATCACTTCTTGTTTGGGCTGATAATTGAAATAAATATTTTCTAAACGTAATTCTTCCATGCTTTAATTAGGCTCCTGATATTCCACCGTGGTATTGCGTTTTTTGCGTACTTCAAAAAAAATTAAGATGGGAGCACAGCATAAAATGATAAGTAAAGAGGGCATTGCGCTGTAAATGAGGCGACCATCGTCAACATATTTCGTTGCGAGAGTGGCGAGGGTATTGGTGTTGTAGGGTCGTAAATTGACCGTGAGCGACAACTCTTTCATCACTTCGACAAAAATAAGAGCAAAGGCGCTTCCCAAAGAGGGGGAAATCATGGGGAGATCGATACGGAAAAAAGTTTGGTGAAATCCTACGCCCAAAGAGCGACTGACGAGGTGATATTTGTCGCCGATTTTGGCGAAGCTGTTGTCTATGCTATGATCGACGACAAGAAAAAAGCGACATACGTAGCCCAAAATCAAGATGAGAACACTATTGACGGGTACGGCAAAAAGGGACTGGCTTTGGTTGACCCACGAGATAAAAATTAACACGCCTATGGCTATGATGGATCCAGGCACGGAGTAGCCGAGGCTGCCCACTTTGATGAGAAATGTGAACCACGGCTTGGTGATAAAGCGTCGTGTATTGGCAACGACAAGTCCCAGTATCATCAGAATGAAGGTACTCGCTATCGTTAGAAGGAGAGTGACGCCAAGGGCAGAAAATAATTCGTGCCAACGTACTTTTGCAAAGCTGAGATAGAGCCAGTAGAATTCTTGCAGAAGGGGAAAGACGAGGGTGACAAGGAGGATGAATGAAAAGAATAGTACAAGGAAGAAGGAGTGTTTTTTGTTGAGATCGCAGACATAATGTTGACTTGATTTAAGGGTGCTGTTGCCTGTGCGTTGCTTTTTTAAAAGGGTATTGAGGAAGAGAATAAAAAGCACAATGAGCAATAAGATGGTGGCTAATTTGGTGGCGGCTTCTCTGTCGCCCAGATTGAACCACGTGCGAAAAATGCCTACGCTCAGTGTGGGTATGCCAAAGTAATTGACAAGGCCAAATTCGTTGAGCGTTTCCAGTACAACCAAGACTATTCCTGCAAAAAGGGCATTTTTCCCCATGGGTAAACCGACACGCCAAAATATTTGTGTGTGATTGCATTTGAGTGATCGTGCGACCATGAAAATACTGCTGGATTGTGTGGCAAAATATCCACGCATAATCAAATATACGTAGGGATAAAGCGAGAATGCCATGATGAGTATTCCGCCCCAAAGGTTGAAGATATCGAGTTCTAAGGAGCCGCCCCACCATGCCGCTACGTCGTTGAGAGAACCTTGATATCCTAAAATACCAGAGTAGATATAGGCCTGTATAAAAGCAGGAATGGCGAGGGGGAGAACAAGCGCCCAAGAAAAAAAAGTTTTTCCTTTAAAGTTGAAATGAACGATAAACCATGCGGCGGAAATGCCTATGGCTCCTGCGAGCAAGCCCGTTCCCGAGATCAACAGAAGAGTGTTCTTCAGGTAAAGTGGCAAAAAATATACGGCGATATGTTTGAGTGCATCATTAAAGGGGGCAAATATTCCACTGATGACAACGGACGCAATGGGTGGGATCAGAGCGAGTAAAACAAGGACAGAAAGCAAGAACCAGTGACTGAGTGGTGTACGAAGCCAACGGACGAACTGGAGACTGCGGGAATAAATAGGGGATAATATCTTGTTTTGTTTTCTCATTTTATTTTGACACGCAAGGTGTTATAGTGAGTTCCTTTTAGGGCGACTCACTATAACTATACACTAAATGTTATTTTTTTATAACCACCCAGCTTCGCCCATGAGAAGTATGGCTTCTTGGTTGTATTCCGATAGCTTGAGAAGATCGAGCGTATCGAATTTAGGATCACCCCAACTTTTCACATATTCATTGGGCTCGACCTTGCTGTTGACAGGGTATTCGTAGTTGTTATCCGTGATGAACGTTTGTATTTCTTCTGATAAAAGGAAGTTGATAAAAGCAGTTGCATTGGGATTGCTTTGACCATGCTTTAACAGAGCGATGGCGCTGGCATTAATGTGTGTACCCGTTGTCTCTTGATTGGGGAAAAAGATTTTCAATGAGTTTGAAACTTTCACGTCTTTAGGATCTTCGGAATTATGAAGAAGCCCCATATAATAGGTGTTCATAATAGCCAAATCACCGACATTGCTGACGACGGCTCGTGCTTGATCTCTGTCGCTACCTTGGGGATCTCGTGCAAAGTTTGCTACAAATTGTGGCAACCATTCTTTCATTGCAGGGACACCATTGTTAATCAACATGGATGCAATAAGCGCTTGATTGTAGCTATTGTTAGAGCTTCTAATCAGTATGCGATTTTTCCATTTTGGGTCGCTGAGTGCTTTGTAAGTTGACAACTCAGAGGGTTGAACGGTGAGGGGATTGTAAGCAATCACCCGTGCTCTAAATGTCACGGCTACCCACGTGTCATCCACTGCCTTGAGGTAAGACGGTACTTCGGCTGAAATTTGACTGAAGTCTATGGGGTAGAGGAGTTTTTTTTGAGAGGCTATGCCCATTTTACTGACTGCGGCTGTCCAATAGATGTCGGCAACAGATTGTGCGCCTTCTACTTCCAGCTTGGAAATAAGTTCGTCATCCGTTGCTTGAGCGATATTGATTTCAATGCCTGTTTGAGCTTTGAACTTGTTGACGATATCTTGATCGATATCATAATGACGACTGGAGTAAATCGTCAGACCATTGTCTGCTACTTCTTTTGCACAGCCGAAAAATGTAAGAGTACTGAGAGCGATAATTGATATGATAAGTTTCATGATTTGTTTCCTTCATACTTGGATAGAAATATATAGTACCAAAAAAGTACCATTAAGTGATTTATAGTTTATATATGTTTAAAAAATTAGTCAATTCTTAAAGAATAAAAAAAGCATTATTATTTTCTTTGATTAATATTAAGGATATGTATTTGTTTTAAAAGTACATTTATACTAAAATAGTGTGGTAAGTTCTATTTTGATAAACTATAGTTAGTATTCAAGGAGAAAAGCTATGCCTATTAATATTCCTGATCAACTTCCCGCTCACGATGTTCTCAAGCAAGAAAATGCTTTTGTGATGGGAGCCATACGTGCAAAAACGCAAGACATACGCCCCTTGCGCATCGCCATCCTCAATCTCATGCCCTTAAAGCAACAGAGCGAGCTGAACCTATGCCGTTTGTTGAGTAATACGCCCTTGCAAGTAGAAGTGGATTTCATCACCTTTGAGGAATTCGGTTCAAAAAACACGGCTGTATCCCACATGAGTAGTTTTTATATTGATTATAGCGAAATGCTGAAAAGGCGTTACGATGGACTTATCATCACAGGAGCGCCTGTAGAAACAATGGCGTTTACAGATGTTTACTATTGGCAGCAACTCCAAGCCGTATTTGAGTGGAGCATGACAGAAGTTACTTCTACGCTTCACATTTGTTGGGGTGCGCAAGCGGGTTTGTTTCATCATTATGGTGTTGAAAAAAAAGCCAGTTCTCAGAAGATACACGGTGTTTTTGAACACCAACTTCACGGCAAAAAAAATATACTTATGCGTGGTTATGATGACGTTTTTTGGGCGCCTCAATCACGCTGGACTTACACTCTAGAGCAAGAGATACGGCAAAAAACCAACTTGGACATTATCGCTTGCAGTGAAAGTCTGCAAGAAAAGGGTGTGTACTTATTAGCGTCTCAAGATTTGAAGCAAGTCTTTGTCACGGGGCATCCCGAATATCATAGATATGCCTTAAAAGAAGAATATCTCAGAGACAAAGCTATCAATGCCGACACGCCTCTGCCCGTTAATTATTTTGAAGGCGATGACGATGCAAGCGATGTTATATTAAGATGGCGTTCTGCCAGCTCACTTTTATACAGTAATTGGCTTAATTATGCGGTCTATCAAGAAACCGCTTACGATTTAAACACAAAGTAAAATATAAGGAGTTATTATTTTATGGAGAGAGAAATTTTAAAACATACATCGCTGATGAAAGAGCTTATTTTTGCTTTGGAAGACCAGAGAACGCCCTATGTTCTCAAACTGCCTGAGTACAAAGTTGTCGCTCAAAAAAACAAAGAGATTGAGAGCATTAACGAGGGGGAATATTTGTTGCCACCGTGGACCTCTCGAGAAGGTTTTCAGTTAAGGCAACGTTTTGTAGATAAAGTGACAAACCCTCAGATGGAACTGGAACTGAGTAAAATTTTAGCGAGCAGACATAATGTTTTTAAGGAATTTAAAAACGCTTTAAAGGATGATAAAATGCTGTGGTATGCGTGGGAAAGTTTTTCGCACAATTATATGAGTAACTATCTCATCGAATGGTTGGAGTCTGAGCTGGAAGCGGATAAATTGCAGGCATTATCAGAACAAGAAATAGACGAATATGATAATAGTTGGGAACTGCTTTTAGAAGATATGTATGTAGAAGTTGAAAGCTGTAGCTCTGTGCCATCAAGCATCACGGCGGAAAATCAGCCTTGGTTCAATTTGATGGCAGACTTAGACTGGCAGCAAATAACACTGAAGCTAGAGAAGACGGCACCTTTTGTGGCGCGGATTTTTTATGCCCATAACAGAGGTTGTGCGTTTGTACTGGATGTAGAATACGATGCGGTTTTTAATGAAGGCTATTACTGTGCCTTATTTGCGGATGCCTTGAAAAAGGAAAGTTTGAAACAGTTGACTGCTCTAGGCGTTGATACGATATTAGCGCTTGGTGGAGGCGTTATTGGTCATGGTGATGGCGAATCAGACGGTTTTAGCATAGTGGTTCAGCAAAAAAACATTTAGAGCGTATTCTTTGAGGCAAAAAAAATGACTTCTTAGTCATCAACTAAGAAGTCATACCGAAGGCCGGACTTGAACCGGCACGCTATTACTAGCGATGGATTTTAAGTCCATTGTGTCTACCAATTCCACCACTCCGGCAAAATCAGGCGCCGATCGGATTCGAACCGATGCATGAAGGCTTTGCAGGCCTCTCCCTTACCGCTTGGGTACGGCGCCACAATCTTCACTTCAATATTAATGTAAAACAAAGAACATGTCTAGTATTTTATTTTACTTTTTCACGTAAGTGCATTAATAGGTCTTAATTTTCAAAAATCTTATTGAGAACAGGCTCTTTGCTGCGCCATTTCTTGGAAACACGCACTTGCAAATCTAATTCAATTTTATAAGGGAAGGTCAGGTTAAGAGTTTTTAACGATGCCGCTTTAATGCTACGTATCATTTTTCCTTCTTTACCTATGACTATGCCTTGTTGTGAACTCGTTTCTACATTGATAAAAGCTCGTATCCATATTTTTTTGCCTTCATTCTTCACTTCTGTATCAACAATTTCTATGTATAAGGCATGAGGAATTTCTTCGTATAAGCGACTAATGGCTTCGCCTCTAATGATTTCGCTCATTCTAAATTCGGGAAGTTGGTCGGTGTAAACATCTTGGGGATAGTGCAAAACGCCTTCGGGAGCAAAATCAAATAAATGTTGCAACAGTTCTTCGACGCCCTTGCCTTTGAGTGCTGAGGTTTCGACTATCATTTGTGGGCTTAAGTTGACACGCAAAATCCCACGGAGGGCTTCTCGTTCAAATCCGTCTTTATCACATTTGTTGAGGGCGACAAAAACAGGCTTTTGAATTTTGCTGACCAAAGTGATGAGAGCCTCATCTTCTTTGCCAGGAGGGCGGGTGACATCGAGCAAATAAAGCACGGCGTCGCAATCTCTGATTGTGCGTTCAATTTCATTGAGCATGCGCAGGTTGAACATGCGTTCAGAATTGTGATAGCCCGGTGTATCTAAAAATACCAGCTGGCCTTCTTTTCTGTTGACTATGCCACGAATGGTGTTGCGTGTTGTCTGTGGTATTTCTGCTGTGATAGAAACGTTGCGTGCGCACATTCTATTGATGAGGGTTGATTTTCCCGTCGAAGGACGACCAACGATTGCGATAAAGGCACTTTTCATTATTTATTTAACCTTGTTTGAAGTTCTTGCGCCAAGGCTTCACCCCATTGTTGTGTTTTTTGTTCAAACTCACCTTCTAATTCGTCCCACATAAAAGACTTGAGCAAGGGCTTGGCCTTGCAGGAACGACAGCGCGCTTCTAGGATGCGAACGGCTTCACAAAAAAAACGAAAGCGTGTATCTCCAGGCCCAAAAACCGCAAAAAGATGACCTTTAAGGTTGAGGTTTTTGGCTCGCCAATCTTTTTCAAAAGGGAAAAAATCCACTTCTAAGTCGCCATCATTCCATGTCGAACAACCCAAAATGATGTACTTGTGTTCAAGGAGGTCTTCTGGTTGCATTTGATAAACGTTGACGAGGCTGTGTTCTATGTTTTGTTGTGTTAAAATTTGCGAAATAATGGTTGCCATATCTCGTGTTTTGCCACGTCTGGACCCATAAATAATAACAATGGAGTCCTCTTTTGGCACGCTTTGATCAATCATTGGCATCGTCTGCTTTAAGGACGGACAAGAAAGCTCCTTGAGGAATTTCTACGTTCCCGACCATTTTCATGCGTTTTTTACCGGCTTTTTGCTTTTCTAGTAATTTGCGTTTACGGGTAATATCGCCACCGTAACATTTGGCGATAACGTCTTTTCTAAAGGCACTGATATTTTCTCTGGCGATAATATTAGAACCAATGGAGGCTTGCAGGGCAATCTGATACTGTTGTCGTGGAATCTCGGTTTTCAGTTTTTTGCAGATGGCACGGCCTCTTGACTGGGCGCTGTCCTTGAACACAAGTTGTGATAAGGCGTCGACGGGGTCACCATTGACGAGTATGTCCATGCGCACAACATCGGTTTCCTTCATGTCGCCGACCTCGTAATCAAAGGACGCGTAGCCTTTAGAGCAACTTTTGAGCTTGTCGTAAAAGTCAAATAAAATTTCAGAAAGGGGCATGTCATAAACCATCTCGACTCTGGTGCTGGTGAGGTAGTCCATTTTGAGTTGTATGCCACGCTTGAGGTTGCAGAGCGTGATGATGTTGCCCATGTATTCCGTGGGCGTGATGATGGTTGAGGTGATATAGGGTTCTTCCATGTGCTGTATGGTTCCCAAGTCGGGGAAGTTGAGGGGATTGTCTATCCATTCTTTCTTGCCGCTGCCGAGGGTGATGTGATAGCGAACAGAGGGAGAAGTGAGGACGATGTTAAGGTCAAACTCTCTTTCTAGGCGCTCTTGTACCACTTCTAAATGCAACATGCCCAAGAAGCCACAACGAAAACCGAAGCCCAAGGCAGCTGAATTATCTTTTTCATAAATGAGGGACGCATCGTTGAGAGTCAGTCTTTCCATCGCATCAACGAGGCTGTTGTAATCATCGCTGTCAACGGGATAAATGGAGGAATAAACGACGGGTTTCACTTCTTTAAAACCAGGGACGGGAGGGGTGTCGGGAAATTGAGCGAGGGTGATGCTATCGCCAACTTTTGCGCTAGAAATATCTCTGATATTCGCCACTATATAGCCAACCGTGCCACCTTCAAGTACGTCCGTTTTGGTGAGGCCAATCTTGAAAACGCCCACTTCTTCTACTTTGAACACTTTTTTGTTCGAGAGCATTAATATTTCATCGCCTGCCTTAACGCTGCCCGCAAAGAGGCGTAAATGAATGACAACGCCACGATATGCGTCATAATGAGAATCAAAAATCAGTGCTTTCAA
>CAYRNA010000043.1:6413-11273 GCA_964425555.1 uncultured Spirochaetales bacterium | reverse complement strand
TGTTGTTTTTATGTTAAATTCTCAAAATATTACTGAAGTTAAGCACGGACGAAGTTATCAAGTACTCTCTCTTGGAGGAGAGGACGATATCACTACGTTTCTCTTTAGTCTGGGTTGTAGAGTGGGTGAAAATATTTATTTCAAGGCCAAAAGAGGGCAGGTTTATATTTTAGTTATTGGAAATCATCGATACGGGATAGACAAAAAAATAGCGAAAAATTTATTTGTAAGAGAGAGTGAATTGTGATAAAGATTGGTATTGTTGGAAATCCCAATAGCGGGAAAACGTCACTTTTTAACTGGTTGACTGGCGAAACGGCAAAAATAGGCAATTGGGCGAGTGTGACGGTCGCTTCACGAGAGGGCGAGCTGAAAGAGGAACTGCGTTCTTCGTTTAACTTGGGCGATAATGTGCTGTTAGTCGATCTTCCGGGTAGTTATTCTGTTGATCCTTATTCTGAAGAAGAAAGGCAAACGCAACAATATCTCTTTGAAAATCGCCTTGATATTATTGTGAACGTGATAGATGTAACCGCTTTAAATCGCAGTCTTTTCTTTACCACGCAGCTACTTGAAACGACGTTTCCTTCCGTGATTCTGTTGAATAAAATGGATCTTTTTAGTCCTAAAATTGATTTAGAAAGTTTGAGCGAAGAGTTAGAACGACCAGTGGTGGCTCTTTCTTCAAAGCAAAAAACGGGATTGAATGAATTGTTGAGATCTATAGAAAATGTTGTGAATGACAAACAGGTTCAAAATCGGTTTCACTTTACAGATGAAAAAGGTGTTAAAAACAGTCGCATCGATTTTGTCGCTGAGACCTTGGACAAAGTGGTTGAAGAGCAAGCGGTGGAGGAAGATACTTTCTCCGATAAGATAGACGCTCTTGCAATGCATCCTATTGTGGGAATCCCTATTTTTATTGGTGTGATCTGGCTGATTTTTGCTCTCACACAGGTTTATGTGGGGGCATATTTTCAGGGCTGGATAGAGAACTTTTTTGAAATATTAGTGAACGGACTCAATACTTTTTTTGAAATAAAAAACATCAATCCCATCTTGGCTTCTCTGGTGAGCTACGGTCTTGTCGCTGGAGTGGGGGCGGTTCTGAGTTTCTTACCCCTGATTATGGTGCTTTTCTTTCTGCTCGGAATTTTAGAAGAATGTGGCTATATTTCACGGGTTGGCGTCATCTTGGATCCGCTTTTGAAGAAGATTGGACTCTCGGGACTTTCAGCCATACCCATGATCATGGCTTCGGCGTGTGCTATTCCTGCGATAATGGCAACACGGACGATTAAAAATGAACGCAATAAACGGATGACGAGCATGCTTGCGCCCTTTATTCCTTGTAGTGCAAAAGTGGTGGTGATAGCGCTTGTTTCTGGTGTCTTTTTCCCTGATAAATCGTGGGTCGCCCCCGTTGTTTATCTTCTGTCTGTGTTAATTATCATTATTGCGGGTTTTATTTTGAGGGCAATAACAGGAGCGGACTTCCAGCAAACCAATTATTTTATTATAGAATTACCGCCGTATCAATGGCCTTCTCTTAAGCACGCCTATCAAAATATGATGGAGAGCGCCAAAAGTTTTATCTATCGGGCAACAACTATTATTATACTCTGCAACGCTATTGTGTGGTTTTTACAGTCGTATGACCTCTCTTTTCAGCTCGTTAGCGCCGCCAATCCTGATGCGAGCATACTTGCTGTGCTGGCTTCGCCCATTGCGTTTCTGCTCATTCCTCTGGGCTTTGGCGTCTGGCAATTTGCCGCTGCGTCCATCACTGGCATTGTGGCCAAAGAAAATGTTGTGGGAACGCTCGCTATCGTTTTTCTCTCATCCATCAATCAAATACAGGCGCTGGGTGAGCAGAATCCGTTGATCTCCATCGGTGGACTTACAGCCCTTTCGGCATTTTCGTTCTTGGTTTTCAACCTTTATACGCCACCTTGTTTCGCCTCGATTAGTACCATGCACATGGAAATGAAATCAAAAATTTGGACGGTGGCAGGCATTAGCTTTCAGCTCATATTTGGCTACTTTATCGCCTTCCTCATTTTCCAGTTCGGCAATCTTTTCGCCAACGGAGAATTCGCACGAGGAGCTACTGCAGGATTTATTGCTCTGGGCGTCACCATTGTATTGGGATTTGCCCTAGCATTGTACAGTCGTCGAGGGAGAGATTCTTCCGCTGCGATGACCCCTACAAAGGAAAATTAAGCTGACAGGAGAACGCCCGTGGGAAACGTGATCACCGTTATAATAGTTGTGCTAGTGTTGCTCTTCGCCGCTCGTCCTCTTTGGTCTAAAGGAGTTTGGAAGAAGCGGAAAGAGGGCAATAGGCAGCCGCTTTTCTGCACCTTTTGTGCCTTGTCCGCAGATTGTTCTTCTATGCAAAAAGAACTGCATTCTCCCACAGATCATCATCGCTCTAAAAAGGCGGGAAAAAGAACTTAGGTCAACTTTATTCTAGGCCATAAACAGAAACCTTCTAGGTTATGGTTTCCTCTTCTATTCACAATCTTCTTTTGTATATATTTACAATAAAATTAGATTTCGTCTTTGAATTATGTTTTAATTTTCTTTTATACGTATAATTATTATTTAATTTCAGAAGGCTGTCTCAGAACGACAGTTATGAGAGCAGAAAAAATAGTATCCGATATATTCAAAAGGAACAAAAATGAATGCCATTGTCGTGGTTGATGGATATTCAACTGGAAAAGAACTCGTTAAAATATTGAAAGAGCTGGGTTCAAGTTGTTTGCATATACAAAGCATCAAAGAAATCCCGCAAGAAGATCAAGCTCACTTTGATGCTTCCCCTTATGAGAAAAATTTTGGTTTTTTGGGCGATGTGAATGAAGCACATTCCGTACTCGCACAATATGCCCCTCTTTTTGTGATTGCGGGTTCTGATTCAGGGGTTAGTTATGCTGAAGAATTGGCTCATACAATGCATCTTGCGACGAATGATTTTCGTTTTCGACAAGCTCGCCGTGATAAATTTTTTATGATAGAACGATTAAAAGAATCACACTTATTAACCGCAGAGCAAAGAGAATGTTTTGTTCTTGACGATGCACTTTCTTTTGCAGATAAATACTCATTCCCTCTTGTCTTAAAACCTACAGAAAGTGCAGGCTCTGATGGTGTGAGTGTATGCTATAGTAGAGAAGATATCGAAAAAGCTTTCCTTCGCACAATGAACAAGATGAACATTCAAGGAACGATTAATGACAAGATGGTGATACAAACCTTTGTCGATGGTCCACAATATACTGTTAATTCTGTGAGCATAGCAGGAGAGCATTATATTACAGATATATGGGAATTGGAAACGCAAGCTATTCCTCATTTCGCTTATGCGCAATTAAGTATTGATTTAGTAGATCCTCAGAATCCTACTTTAAAAGAAATGATTTCATACACGAAGAAAATGCTTACTGCTCTGGGCATCAATAATACTGCGGCTCATTCTGAGTTAAGAATCACCCACCAAGGACCCGTGTTAATTGAAACAAATGTGAGAATAATGGGCGGTACTCTGTATAACGAAGCTTATTTAGAGGCCGGATTAATAGGAAGTCATGCAGCGGCTTTTGCCAATAGATTGCTTAAATTAGATGACTTTTATTCCTATTATGGCAACGAAAAATGCTACTCCTTTAAGAAAATGATTTCTAAGAATTTTTTTTATTTCACCAAAGAAGGACATATTTCTTCCATCCCTGAAATATCACTTTTAAAAACATTGCCCTCTTTTTTTGCCTTTTTCAGCTCTCGTAAAAAAGGTGATTATGCTGAAATCACAACCACCACTATCATGGAAAATGGAGCTCTTTACCTTGTTCATGAGGACTCAAAGCAAATCAAAAAAGATAAAGCACAGCTGAGAAAATGGGAGAGAGACGGTCAATTATACCTAATAGACTAGCTCGTTTAATATGAAAAATACAGGTATAATCTTAATTTTAATCTCTTTGTTTATGCAGTCAATCGGTGATGTTCTCTATGGAAGTTATTTGAATCAATATTCGGTTTTAGGCTTCACTTTTTTAAGTTCTCTGGTAACGGCTTTATTTTTCTTTGTTACAGGGAAAAACAAGGGAGTTGGGCACAAAGCATTCTATGAAATTATCGCTTTAAATCTCTTTACTCTCATCTCGTTTATATCTTTTTATGGAGCTTTACAATTTACAGAAGTTGCGGTTGTCTCTGCCATAGAAATAGGTATAGCTCCTTTTTTAGCCATTATCTTTAGCCTTTTTCATGAGAAAAGAAAAATAAAACGTAAGGAGTTTGTTATCACTTCAGGCATACTTTTAGGAAGCATAATATTAATCTTTTCAGCATTGAATGAGTACGGTCTCACGTCGGCTAAGGGGAATGCTATTTGGGGTGTCTGTTTGAGCCTTGTTAATGCAAGTTCTACTCTCATGATCATTTTTTTGTCAAAAAAACTCGTGGCAAAACAATGGAGTTCGGGAGCTATTTTGACTCATAGGTTTTATTTAATTATTTTATTTGCAGGTATTTTTAGTGTTATCAAAAATGAACTCTCTTTTGATGGTTCAATATCTCTTTTATTGTTAATCTTGGGAGGAATTACTCTCTTTATCAGCATTCCTTTTTATCTTTTCCAAAAAGGAATAAAATATGAATCACTCTATAAAATTGCCCTCATATCATCACTGCAACCCATCATAAGTATGGCCATACAACCTTTTGTGCCTCGATATACGTTTTCTTGGACAACAGCTATAGGAGTCATTTTTATAGCAATTTTTGTCTTAATTGATACTATTTTTGAGCATAAAAAAGCAACGATGGAAAGTGCAGAAGACTAGCATTTTT
>CAYRNA010000043.1:0-6313 GCA_964425555.1 uncultured Spirochaetales bacterium | reverse complement strand
CAAATGAAAAATGCTTTTCTATGCCGTGATGATGACGGGACTTTTCAGTTTGTTTCGCATTCTCAGTATCTTGTATTTAAGGCGTAAACGATAGCAATGCAATAATAGAGAATTTGCTTTCAATCTATTTAGTTGGATATTAGATGATTGAAAGCAGGTATCGAATGTTATCTTAACTCTATTTTTTAGGAGATGGTTTATCGTTACCACGTTTAGGACCGGATGGGTTCGGGGTCGTTGATGGGAAGCCAGCTTTCTTGGGATCTATATCCGGATTTTTATTTTTTTTAAATGAAGGGGTGACCGTTTTTTTTGTATAATTTAACATAATATATCTCTCCTATATTCAATACTACTTTTTAAGTCTTATAAATACTACTTAAAATAAGATTTATTTAATTCAAATAGTATAAAAGACTCAACTGATCTGTCTACAGGAGTAAAAAAAAGCACTTAGAAATTCATCTAAGTGCTTTGATAAAGTGGGCGATACTGGATTCGAACCAGTGACACCAAGCATGTCGAGCTTGTACTCTAACCAACTGAGCTAATCGCCCTTTACTGTGTATAATTATCTTTTAAATGGGATTGATTTGCAAGTAGTAGCACGGCTTTTTTATAAATTTTGCAGCCAAACTGCTGGCGAGCCTCACTTAAAAAACGTTATCTTGGGTGAGTGAGGCGGGGATTGCGAGTATGGAGTTGATGTAGCCGTTGTATGTTGATTTAACGCTGAGTTCCATGACGATGACTTGATGTTCGGGGAGAACTTGCCAGCGTCTGATGACGAAACTGTCGTTTTGGGCGAGGCCTACGTCGGCGGCAGCGCTTCCTCTCTGTACGTCTTCGACGACAAATTGCAGGTCTTTGAGGTTGGATTTTCCTATGTAATTGGCTTGTATGCCAAAGAATGGCAAGAGAAAATTGAGTATGGAGTCTCTTTTTATAAGGTCTTCTATGGGGGTGGCGGAACGATTTTGTAGTTGGACTGAACTCTTTTTAACTTGTTTGTCTTTTTGCGTTTCCCATTCTATAGGAAGAAAATAATCGCCTTCGAGTTGGGTGATTTGGTCTCTGACGCCCAGCCAATTTTTCACGGGCTTGTAACCTACGGAGAGGAGCTTGTCGCCGACCTTGATGCCTGTGCTAGCCAATGGACCTTGAGGGTCTATGTAGGAAATGGTGACGCCGCTGTTGTGGTTTTCAAAGAGACCGGCGCCCAACCAGCCGTGTTCTACGTTGCCGCCTTCGTATAAGCGTAGAAGTATGCTTTTGAGGTAGCGTACGGGTATGGCGAAGTTGAGGCTTTGTAAGCCTGGAGCTCCGGCAAAAGCTATGCCGACAACATCATTTTCTTGATCTATGAGCGCACCGCCCGAGTTACCAGGGTTAATGGGGACGTCTATTTGTATGACGGTGGCGATAGAAAGGAAACGGCGTTGTAGGTTGGATATTGTACCTCGAGTGACGGTGTTGACCAGACCGACGGGCGAACCCATGGCTGAGACGGTTTGACCGACTTCAACAGTGTGATCACGCTTCAGACTCAGATATTTTTTGGGTTTGTAGGGAATTTTGACGAGAGCGAGATCCAACTCTTTGTCCCAACCTACGACTTTGGCGGGGATTTTGTTTTCAAGCTCGTCGGAGAGTTGTACGTAGATGCGTGAATAGCCTTCGTAACTGGGATCAACTTCAGAAGCGATGACGTGATAATTGGTGATGATGTAGCCTTGTTGGTCTATGAAAAACCCACTGCCTAAGCTTTTTTGCGGAGAGGAGAGACCGTTGTCCTGTATCTTGAGACCTTGGTCGACGAGTATGGTGACGACGGCGGTGAGCAAGGATTGTTGGCTTTCTTTTTGCACAGCGAGGGGGCTGTATTGCTGTTTGAATTTTGCGGGGAGTGTGGCGAGAAAGGCGTTGTAAAGGTCGACGTTATCGCTTTGTTTCAGTGAGTCTAATATTTGCGTGAGTGAATCCTCGCTGGTTGCTGCCATGTCGTCAGACCAGTTTGCTGAAGCGATTACTCGTCTGATGGCTTCGTAGGCTGCACCATCTTTTTCTTCTTGAAAGAGGCGTAGGGCGTAGTCTATATAATTTTTATTGAGGGTGGGCAATTTTTCTTCTTGCGCTTCGCCGAGGGGCAGAGGTAGGGGGACAAATTGTTCTAGGGTGCGCTGTAGTTTGGCGTATCTGAGGTATTCACCTTTTTTGAGGGCGTCGCGTGTATCTTTGTCTAAGAGGGTGAGAACTTGCACGTAGTCATCAAATCGTGGGGAGCTTGAGGCAGGCGGAAAGCTTTTTTCGTTGTAGCGTTGATAGCGGTTGATGAGTGCGAGAGCGGTGACGGGGTCGTCGTCGGCTATGGCTTTGCTGTAGCGATCTTGGTAGAGATTGAGGCTAAATTCGGCGGTATTGGTTGAGGGCTGTTCGAGCAAATATGGGGTACTATCGGTCTGACATCCTAGGTAAAATGCAAGTGCGAGTAGAGGGAAAAATAATTTTGTCGATGCCATAGAGTTCCTATTCTACTGAAAATTAGGGGAAAGGTATGGTAGAAATGTAATTAAAATTGTGAGCTATTCTAATCTTTTCAACCACATTTTTAAGTATTCCATTTTTTTATCCAAATTATCATCATCTAAAACAATGAGAATTTTAGTTTTATTGGCGGGATCAAGCTTAATGCTCTGCGGATTTTGTTGTATGAGAGCGATGATTTTTTGGTGAGGAATAAAGTTTTCATGAGAAAAAATCAGCTCGACGAGGTTGCGTTGCTCTTTGAGGCTGATGATGTGCAAGGTGAAACAAGAGATGCGAATTTCTGCGAGGTTGGCAAGGCGTTGAATGTCCAAGGGTGCAGGGCCAAATCTGTCGTGCAATTCATTTTGCAAGGTGATGAGTTGCTCTGTTGTTTTTGTGCGTGAAAACTTTTTGTAAACGTCCATTTTTTCGCTAATATCATTGATGTAAGTGTCGGGGATATAGGCGGAATATTCCAGTTCCAAATAAACATCTTGTTCGCTGTCGTCTTGCGTTGTTTTGCGTTGTTTGATGGCGTCCGCAAGCATTTGCAGATACAGTTCAAAACCAACAGAAGCGATTTCGCCTGATTGTTGGGCCCCGAGCAGGTTGCCTCCGCCCCGTACCTCAAGGTCTCGCATGGCTACTTTAAAGCCCGAGCCAAGCTCTGTGTGGTCTTCTATGACACGCAGTCGTTTTCGTGCAATTTCTGTTAGGGCCGTTTTGCTGGGGTAAAATAAATAGGCATAACCCTGCAATTCTGAACGCCCGACTCGACCTCGCAATTGGTAAAGTTGGCTGATGCCGTACCTGTCTGCTCTGTCAATAATAATGGTGTTGGCGTTGCTGATATCTATACCATTTTCTATGATGGTGGTCGCCAAAAGAACGTGGAAACTACCACTGATAAAGCGGTGCATAATGTCTTCTAGTTCGTTGCTTTTCATACCGCCGTGAGCCATTTCAACCGAGATTTTTGGCAACAGCTCCTGCAGGAATAATTTCACTTCTTCCAAACTTTCCACCCTGTTGTGAAGGTAGAAAACCTGTCCGCCTCTGTCACATTCCCGCATGATGGCGTCGGCTATGATTTGCGGATTAAATTCCTGTATCATCGTTTCTACGGGTTGTCTGTTTTGCGGCGGAGTTTTGAGCAAAGACATGTCACGCAAATCGGTGAGCGACATGTGCAAGGTTCGGGGAATGGGTGTCGCACTGAGGGTGAGGCAGTCGATATTGCTTTTGATCTCTTTGAGCTTTTCTTTGTGCTTGACACCAAAACGCTGTTCTTCGTCTATGATGAGCAAGCCGAGGTTGTTGAATTTGATTTCTTTGTTGAGAACTTTGTGCGTCCCAATGAGGATGTCAATCTTGCCTTCTTGCAGTTCGTTAATGACTTTTCGCTGATCGGCAAGAGAAACAAAGCGTGAAACCATGCCTATTTTAACGGGAAATCGAGCGAAACGCTTCTGGAAATTGATGTAATGTTGCTCGCATAAGATGGTCGTGGGACACATGATAGCGACTTGTTTGCTGTCGACAACCGCCTTGAAACTGGCACGCATGGCAACTTCAGTTTTACCAAAACCAACGTCCCCACAAAGCAATCTATCCATGGGTATAATGGATTCCATATCGGCTTTGATTTCGGCGGTAGCTTGCAACTGGTCGGCGGTTTCTGTATAGGGAAAAGACGCTTCAAATTCTATCTGAAAAGGGTTGTCGCCAGAAAATGCATAGCCTTGCATAGCCTGACGCTTGGAATAAACGCCTATCAGCCAGTCAGCCAATTCTTCGACGGACTTGCTGGTTTTTTGCTTGCGTTTCTGCCAGCTTGTGCCGCCGAGGGTATCGAGTTTGACTTTGAGGTTATTGCCTGCGCCTTCTCGGCCTATGTAGCGTTGCACCAAATTCATCTGTTCTATGGGTAGGAAAATGCTGTCTTCTTTGGCGAACATAATCTGAATATAGTCTTTTTCGTGGCCTCGTATTTTCATACGTTTGATGCCTTTAAATTGCCCGATACCATAGTTGATGTGCACGATATAGTCATCGGGGACAAGGTCGACAAAGGAATCAATTACCTCTGTGCGGGTTTTGCTCAGACTTGCGGGGGCGTTCTTTTTTCGCCCAAAAATTTCATTTTCATGAATAATGCAGGCCTTCGCTTCCGTTAAAAAAATCCCACTGGATAAAGACGTCAAATAGACTTCGGTATTCGTATCTTTGAGCAAATAATTTAAGCGTTCTTTTTGCGCTTCGCTGTTGGTGATGACGTAGCACTGATTGTCCGCCGAGATGTCGGCGAGTTGCTCTTTGAAAAAGCTAATATTCCCCATATAGTTGATGGGCGCTTGCCATTCGAGGACAATGTCTGTCGTTTCGTCTCTAAAAAACTGCAAGGATATGCTTTGTCTTTTGTCATAAAAAAGCTCGCTGGGGGCAAAAACTTCTTCTACACGAGGAATTTTGAGGTTGGCATCTCCCAGATCTTTTTTGAGCGTGTTCAGCTCGTTCATGGCATTTTCCATCAGAGACTTGAGGGATTCTATGTCATTCATAAAAACAACGGCATCGTCACCGAGATAGTCAAACAATGTCGACGGTTTGTCTTCTGCAAGAGACGCAAAAAGAGACAAGAAGGAGCATTCTAAAGAATTTTCGCCACTGGCTAAAAACTCTTGTTGCAGGCTAGGATATTGCGAAAAAACTTTGGCTAAACGTTCTTCGTTCCAGAGCATTTCGTGACAAGGTGCAAGGTCGTAGTGGTCGACTTCATTAAGAGAGGCTTGCGAACTAGGCTCGAAATAGCGTATTTTTTCCAGTTCGTCAAACTCAAAAAAAAGTCGGATGGCATTCTGTTCGCCTATGGGGAAAATATCGATAACTTCTCCGCGCTGGGCAAATTCGCCGTGCAAAGAAACACGTGAACTGCGGATATATCCCATTTGGGTGAGTTGTGCGACAATATTATCAGAATAGAAATCTTGACCAACGCGCAAGGAAAGCATGTTGTCCAGAGTATAATTGGGGCTGGGCAAATAGTTGAGAAAAGAATAGTAAGAACACACCACAATGCGGTATTTTTCTCTGTGGGAAATCAGTTGGTTCAGAGCGTAACTTCTGAGGCCTGCGGTGACGTTGCTCGGTTCAATGCCTCTGTAGGTGAGCAGACCCCACCACGGCAAAAATAGCACAGCATCAGAGAGCAAAGATAGTTCTTGGCTCAGCTGTTCTGCTTCGGTATCCGTGGGAGCAACGACAATAAATGTCTTGTTCGTTTGCAACAATTGATGAAGATATAAGAGTATGCTTGCGCCGTCGGGAGCCGAAAGAGAGAAGCTCTGTTTGCTTTCGAGCATCTCTATTGTTTTTAAAATAGCGGAATCGTGACGAAGATGATCAGAGATTTTATGAATTAGTTGATCTTGCATGTTACCAATGTGGGTAGATATCTCTTTTTGTGCTAATATGTTGTTTATGGATAGCAACGACTAGATTAATTCAGAAATATTTATATAGTCAAATGTTATCTATTTGTTAGATCATTCTAGTAAAATATGAATAATTTTTCTAGTAGGATAGAATATAACACGTTAATTTTATTAACATATTGTTTATTTAATTGTCTAATTAGCTAGAATTACAAGTGAGGAAATTATGGAATTTATATTATTGACATCACTCATAGTATGTGGCATTGGTGGGATTGCTCTTTATTTTAAGAAAAAGAAACCTGTTATCGAAGAATCAGTAGAGATAGAGGAAAAACCTTTAGAGAAAAAGC
>CAYRNA010000042.1:0-11451 GCA_964425555.1 uncultured Spirochaetales bacterium | reverse complement strand
GGTTTTTTAGAAAGAAAAAAGTTGACAAATTTCTTTCCTCGTGTTAGACTATAAAAGTCTTTAAATTGAAAAAAGGAAGTCAACGATATGAGTGAAATGTCTGCCCTGTATTCACAATGGTTAGAAAAGCAATCAACGAGTCCTCTCAGAGACTATTCTTATGTGGGCTACCATTATTGTGAAAAAGAGCCTGCGAATATGTCATTGCCTCTCTTTAACGTATTAGACTATGGTGCGCCCGTCAATAGCGACAAATCATGCGAAAAAGCCCTTGTCGAAACAATGCAAGCGGCGATGGATCAAGGCGGAGGCGTCATCTATTTCCCCAAGGGACGCTATCTTTTTAACACCGATCTTGATAACGGCGAACAGCTCAGAGACTACACTCCCCTTGCTTTTGATTGCAATAATATCATTTTGAGAGGCGAATCTTCTCAAGAAAATGGCAGTGTTTTAGTCATGCAAAACCGCCTCGCGAATCCCACGCCTGAGCGTATGTGGACCATCCCTTTTTATCTGCAATTGGGTCAGACAGCAGATGACAGCCGTACTCTCGCAACTGTCACAGCAGATGCCCCAGCGGATAGTTTTTTGCTCACTGTGAATACCACAGAAAATTTATGCGAAGGCCAATGGATCACGCTCAATCTCAACAATAACGACCCTCAACTCATAGCCAAAGAAATGCACCCTTATAAACTGAGAGACGATTGGACTGCGATGAGAGACGATGGCATACTCATTCAAGAAAGGCATTTGATCAAAAGCATAGACAGCACAACAAACACCGTTTTATTGACAGAGCCGTTAAAATGTGATATTCAATCTCAGTGGAACTGGGTCATTAAACCGTTTACCGTACAAGAAGAAGTTGGCGTAGAAAACCTGCGGTTTGAAGGGGGATGGCACGAAGAATTCATTCATCATGGTAGCGATATTCATGACTGCGGTTGGAGCTTTCTCAAGCTACAAAACCTCAGCAATAGCTGGGTCAAAAATTGTGTTTTCGCAAACTGCAATCAGCCTCTGTTCGTAAATCACTGCAGTGCTCTTAGCGTCTTAAATGTAGAGATTGCAGGCAACCTAGGACACACCGCCGTCCACGTACAAAATAGCATGGGCGTTCTCAGTGCCAATATTGATAGCGCAAACTCTGCATGGCACGCCTCGGGTGTGGGTGCTCAAGCCATAGGCAATGTTTTTTACAATATCCGTTATGGTGCTGATTTTTGCTTTGAATCGCACGCCTCGCAACCACGCTACAACCTTTTCGATACCATAGTCGGTGGCTTGCAGAAAGGATTTTTTGGCGGAGCAACATTTAATCTGCCCAATCATATGAGCGGTCTCACTCTCTGGAATTTTCAACAAACCGCCAAGGACAAGGCTATAGATTTTTGGAATGAAGATGAGATTTACTGTCAGATCCTGCCTTTTATTTTGGTGGGACTGCATGGTGAAAAAAGCAGTATTGCAAAAGAAAAATTAGCAGCGATAGAATCACTGGGTGCCATTCCTTCTCCCAGTTCATTATTTATCGCCCAATTAATTCACAGGCTCAAAGCCAAACCACAGTGGATATAAAAATGAAGACGCATACGAGCAAACAAAAACATCCCAATATTCTTTATATTTTGCCTGATCAATGGCGACGAGAGGCTATGGGCAGGCTAGGAAGTGACCCCGTAATCACGCCTCACATTGATCAATTGAGCCGAGAATCAACCTCCCTTCCCAATATGTTTAGCAATAGACCCATCTGCACACCTTATCGTGCGATGTTTTTAACGGGGCAATATCCTGTTAAAAATGGCGTTTGGGGCAACTGCAATTCTAACACCAGCTACGACCTCAACGAACAGACAGAATGCCTTTCTGACACCCTTTCCAATATAGGCTACAATTGTGGCTACATAGGAAAATGGCACTTGAATCACCCCCAATTATCCCGTGAAGAAGCCCTTGAATATACGGGCGGTGCCAGAGAAGACGGCCGCATATGGGACACCTTCGTCCCTCCTGGAAAAAAGCGCCACAGTTTCGACTACTGGTATAGTTACAACTGCTGTGACACTCACCTCAACCCACATTATTGGACACAAGAGGGCGATGTCACCGATGTCATTCACCCCCGCCAGTGGTCCGCCCAACACGAATGCGACAAAGCCATAGAATACATAGAAAATAAAAATCACGATTTGCGTGACAGCGACAAGCCTTGGTTTCTCGTGCTTTCCCCCAATCCGCCTCACCCCCCTTATACCGAGGTTCCTGCTCATTACCTCGACCACTATCAAGACCAACATCACACGGATTTACTCAACAGGGACAACGTCGATTTCCACAACGCTACGGGCGGATATGCCGCACAAATGGCACGCTATTATTTTGCTGCTATCACAGGCGTGGACGAACAGATAGGGCGAGTTTTGCAAACTCTAGAAGCGCAAGGCCTCAAGGACGATACCATTTGTATTTTCACCAGTGATCATGGCGAACTGATGGGATCGCACAACCGCATGCAAAAAGGCCCCAATTACGAAGAAAGCACGGGCGTCCCCTTCCTCATTCGCTGGCCCACACACATTAAAGAAAATGCCATCAACGATCTAGCTCTCAACGTCCCCGACCTCTTTCCCACATTGCTTGGGTTGATAGGGCAAAGTGAAAATATTCCTGAATCGGTGGAAGGAGAAAATAGAGCCGAGCATATTTTAGGTCTCAAACAGGCCGAAAGACAATCTTCGCTTTATCTCAATATCAACGAAGGAGAGGCAACGATAGACCAACGTGGTATCAGAACACCACGATACACCTACGTGAAAGAACGTGACAAAAAATCGAACACCATCACTGCCATCACTTTATTTGATAGAGAAATAGACCCCTACGAACTCAACAATATTGCTGGAAGCGATGATGCCAAGGAGGCTCTCGCATTTTGTGAAGCGGAATTGCACTATTGGTTAGAAAAAACCAATGACCCGTGGCTCAAAAATGCAGGAAAAACAGATTAAGGCACCAGAACCGTTGACACATGAAATGCAAAGAGATAGAATTCCTTATAAAGGAACATTGTTTCTTTGTAAGGAAAATAGATGAAAAGTTATGAACAGTTTGTTGAAATTATGAACGTGATAGCCCAAGCCAGAAAACCTCAAAGCCTCACTGACATTATGCTCAATCTAAAATGGTCTAAAACGACTACTTTTCGTGCGCTCAATTCTCTCACAGAATTACAGTTACTGACCCGTTTTGACAAAAAATACTCCATTGGTAGCAAGGTGCTTTATTGGGCCAGTGCTTTTGAGACTGAAAATGCGCTGATCACGGCTTACGGGCCTTATTTAAAGCAACTAAAAGATGAATTTTCGGTTTCAATCAATCTCTACGAACTAGACAGAGACCAGTTAATTTGCATCAAGAAAAATGAACCCGAAGACAGTTTTTGCTTTCGTTCTCGTGTGGGTTACTCCATTCCCTTGTATTCAACGGCAGCAGGAAAAGCCATTCTTGCCGCCATTTCAGCCGAAGAGCGTGCCGACTACTTTCAAAAAACAAAATTGGTAGCTTTGACCACCAAAACCCTCACTTCACAAGCCCAGCTGAAAAAGCAACTCGATGAATTCCAAACACTGGGTTATGCCGTAGAATCAGAGGAAAATCATTCTGAATTTACCTGCATAGGCATAGCTCTCAGCAGTCAAGGCGACGAAGGCAAGCCTCTAGGCGCACTCAGTTTGTCATCGCCCATTTATACTTTTACAGAAGAAAAGAAAAAGGCTTATATACAAGCATTATTAGATATTAAAATGAAAAACATTTTGTAGTGTACGCACTGCAATAGGAGTAAAATTATGGAAAATAGATACAGCGTTAGCCCCAATGAAGCTAAACATTTCACCACCGCAGAGTTGCGAAAAAATTTCTTGATAGACGGTCTTTTCACCGAAAATAAGATAGAACTCATTTATTCACACGTTGACAGAGTGATCACAGGTTCTGCCGTTCCCCTTAAAGGTTGTTTGTCCCTTACTGCGGGCAAAGAATTGGCCACGGAAAACTTTCTAGACCGCCGAGAAATGGGCGTGATCAACATAGGCGGTGCAGGAACAATTAGCATAGATGGCAAAGATCATGACTTGGCGCCCCGAGACGGCATCTACATAGGCATGGGAAACAAGAACATAGAATTTAGCTCAAAGTCAGCGAGCGAGCCTGCCCAGTTTTACTTTTTGAGTTGTCCCGCACACCAAAGCTACCCCACGGTAAAAATTGATATAGACAAGGCAAACCCCGTCAAATTGGGTACGCCTGAGCAATTAAACCAAAGAACTATTTATCAGTTCGTTCATCCTGCGGTGTGTAAATCGTGCCAACTCTGTATGGGCATGACCATACTCGAACCCGGTTCTATTTGGAACACCATGCCTTGTCACACCCACGAAAGACGCATGGAGGTCTACCTTTATTTTGATATGGAAGACGACGCCGTGGTTTTCCACCAAATGGGTCAACCGCAAGAAACTCGTCACATTGTGATGCGTGATAAACAAGCTGTAATCTCTCCTTCATGGTCTATACACTGTGGCGTTGGAACACAGAAATATACCTTTATCTGGGGAATGGCGGGCGAAAACCAAACCTTTGATGATATGGATTTCGTCAAGAATCAAGACTTGAAATAAGAGATAAAGAAGAAGACGGAGGAAGAAGAACGAAGCTAGATGCAAGGAATTAATTTTATATATTTATCACATACATTCTTTGTCTCTAGTTCGCATCGAGACAGCAAGGCAAATGATGCTCCGTTCAAAGCGATAGCGAAGATTAAATAAATGAACAAGTCTTATTTTATTGATTATTTAACCGCTCTGAGTTCACCTCTTTTACCGCATTTTCAGCAAAACCCCGCTCAGCCTCTGCCCATATCACACGTAGCTGTCTACAGCGATGGGGCAACTCACAGTGAAAGCTTTTCCAGACCGTTGTGGGGGCTCGCACCTTATTTGGCATCCAGTCTCAGAGACAACAAAGCACTGGATGCGACACAAACCGAATGGCTTGCACTCTACAGAAAAGGTCTACTTCTTGGGACTGATCCTGCAGAAGCTACATACTGGGGAGACCTCCCCTTAGGGCAACCATCGCAACATTGTGTGGAAATGGCTGGAATCAGCTACGCCCTGCTTCTTTTGCAAGAACCGCTTTGGCACAGTTATTCTCACGCAGAACAACAGCAAATTTATACATGGCTCAATCAGATCAACCAGAGCGACGGCAATGTAGTTGATAATAATTGGCGGTTTTTTCGCCTTTTGGTCAATTCTTTCTTCAAGAAGAACCAGTTGGATTTCCGCCAACAACAGATGGATCACGATATTGCGGAAATAGAAAGCATGTATTTGGGTGATGGCTGGTATCAGGACGGTCACCACAATCAACGAGATTACTACATCCCCATGGCCATGCATTACTATGGTTTATTTTATGCGACGCTTTTTCCCACCGAAGCCCAATCAAAGATTTATAGAGAACGTGCCTTAAAATTTGCACCCTATTTCTTGGCGTGGTTCAGTGAATCGGGCGAAGCATTGCCCTTTGGCCGTAGCCTCACCTACCGTTTTGCACAAGTCGCTTTTTTTAGTGCCTATGCCGTGGCTGGCCTATGTGATGAAGCAGACGGTTTGAGCCATGGCGAAGTCAAAGGCATTATCAAACGGCACTTAGATTATTGGCAGAATCAAGAAATAACGGTCGACGGCATTCTACAAGTGGGCTACAGCTACGCCAACCTTTTCATGTCTGAATCGTATAATGCAGTGGGCAGTCCTTATTGGGCGTTCAAATCGTTTATCCTACTGTCATTGCCCCAAGATCATGCTTTTTGGCAAGCGCCTCTGCAAGACCTTCCCAAAAAGAAAGAGAAGCAAGACCAGCCTCATGCGCACATGCGTTTTTCCCGTGATAAAGAAGGCCATGTCTATGCATTGTCTGCGGGACAATATGCCACGTTTGAACCCAAAAACAACAAAGAAAAGTACGCTAAGTTTCTTTATTCTAGCTCATTTGGTTTTAATATAACGAACTACGACAGCGCATCTTTAGAGAATTATGCCGCTGACTCTGTGTTGAGTCTCAGCCTCGATAAAATCCACTGGAATCATAGGGGCAAAACCTATGACCACGTGCAAAATGAAAAGGGACTGTGTTCCAGTTGGCGACTCAATGACAGCGTGAGCACACGTACTTTGCTTTACCCCGTTTCAGCCCATGCCCACTTACGTTTTCACCGTATTTTTATGGCATCTGATGCGTGCGTAAACGACTTTGATTTTATCGATGGAGGAGCTAGCACACCCTACTCGTCATTTCATTCCCCCCTAATAAAAGAGCCGTTAGTAGACGCAAACAGTGTACTGGTTTCAACGCAGTGGAAAGACAAATATTATCACAGTTATATGCTATCTTTAAATAATACGGCCCACGCTGAAGTCTTGCGATCCGATGTAAATACGAACATTATCAGTCCTCATAGCCTGATACCCATTTTGCGAGGAAGCGGTACCAGCGGTGAAAATTTACTTGTGAGTTATGCAGAATACAGCCTGTCATCACAAGAAAGCCCATGGCAAGCGCCCGTAATAACGATGACATCTGATGCCAACGGTGTTTACACGCTCACAATTAATAACGAAAAACTACAAATCAATCTGAACGAATGGATGGGAGAAGCGCAATGTTAGCAACAGACAAGGTACAAGCAGGAATATACGAAGCTCTCAAAAAAGTAGAGAAAAACTTGGCTCTTTACAATTGGTCTACTTTTCCCGCAGCCGCCAGCGTCAACCACGTTTATCCGCCCGTCGCCAATGGTGACAGTGCAGGAACAGTCGGCAGTGGTTGGACGCAAGGTTTTTGGACGGGAATGTTGTGGCTTGCCTATGAAATGACCTCTCTAGACAAATTTAAGAGAGCCGCCGCAAGCCATTATTTCAGTTTCAACGACAGACTGGGCCGCAACGACGGTTTGGATCACCACGACATGGGCTTTCTTTTTAGCCTGTCAACGGGTGCCCAGTTTAATTTAAATCAAGACAGCAAGGCACAGAAAGCCACCCTTAAAGGCGCCGATCTCTTGCTTAAACGCTTTCATGAAAAAGGGCAGTTTTTGCAAGCGTGGGGAAGCTTGGGGGCCAGTGATAATTATCGCCTCATCATTGACTGCAACATGAATGTTCCCCTGTTAATGTGGGCCTTTGAGCAAACAGGCAACGAGCGCTACAAAGAAGTGGCCATCGCTCACTGGGACACCGCCAGAAAAGTCATTGTCAGAGACAACGGTTCTACACACCACACCTACTTTTTTGACCCCAGTTCAGGCGACCCCCTTTACGGCAAAACCGCCCAAGGCTACAACGACGAATCCGCATGGGCGAGAGGCCAAGCGTGGGGAATTTACGGTTTTAGCTTGGCTTATCGCTACACCCAAGACAAGAGCTATTTGCCCCTTATCAAGAAAGTCACTGACTTTTACATAGACCACCTGCCCGCAGACTTCATTCCTTATTGGGATCTGATGTTTACAGAAAGCGACGGCGAAGAAAGAGATACCTCATCGGCGTCCATTGCGGTTTGTGGTCTGCAGGAACTACTCAAGCACCTGCCCCCCTCTGACCCCGATTACGCAAGGTATCAAGATGTGCTAGAAAAGTCTTTGCATTCTCTCATCGATCACTACACAACACGAGAGCTAGAACACGCCACTGGACTGTTGACTCAGGCCGTTTATGGCAAGAATCCTAACGGCAACGGCGTCAACGAATGCTGTATTTGGGGCGACTATTTTTACATGGAAGCGCTCACAAACTGCATCCTACCTCACAGAAGAAGCTACTGGTAAAATACAACATAGAGATAAACAGGGAGACAAATATGAAATTTGCTAAAATCAAGATACAATCAGAATCACCCAAATCCCATTGGGGCATATGCGAAGGGGACAGAATAGACCTCATAGACAATACGCCCTTCAACGATTTCGCCAAAACAGGCGCATCAGTCGCAGTCAAAGACGCAGAGTTTCTTGCCCCCGTCATTGCCAGCACCAAGGTTGTCTGTGTTGGCTGGAACTACCTTTTGCACACCAAGGGAGACAAGAAACACCCCAAACTGCCAGACGAGCCAGCCCTTTTCCTCAAACCTTTAAGCACTGTCGTTGGGCATAATGGCTACGTAGAAGTACCCGCTAGCGTCGCTGAACCAAAGTTTGAAGCAGAATTTGCTGTTGTCATTGGCAAAAAGAGTAAAAACCTGCCCTATGATGAAAGCGCACTAGACTGTATCAAAGGTTATACCGCTGCCAATGATTTCACCGCCCGTGAACTCTTAGCCAAAGACAAGATATTTACACGAGCCAAGGGCTTTGACACATTCTTGCCTTTAGGCCCCTACGTTGAGACAGACTTTGACTACCAACACAAATCAGTACAAACCTATGTCAACGGCACCTTGAAGCAAGACGGTACAACGAATCATATGATTTTTTCATTGCCATTTATTTTGCACCACATCACCAGTATTATGACACTAGAAGAAGGTGATATTGTGTTAACTGGTACGCCCGAAGACGCTCAGGTCGTCGAAGATGGCGATCACGTTGAAGTCAGAGTTCAAGGACTCAGCCCCCTTTCTATAACAATCAAACGCATTTAACAAGAGGAAATGATATGTCATATTTAGAACAATACTTTTCATTACAGAACAAAGTCGCCTTGGTCACAGGCGGTAATCGTGGTATAGGTAGAGCCATTGCGGTCAGTTTAGCCAAAGCGGGAGCGGATGTTTGCATCGTTGCTTCTTCGCAAAATGGCTTGCAAGAAACCGAAGATCTCATCAAAGCCACAGGGCAAAAAGCCTTCATTCTACAACAAGATCTTTCACAAAAAGCCAACTGTGTACAGGTCGTGCAAGACTGCCACAAGCATTTCGGCAGAATAGACATACTGGTGAACAACGCAGGAATCATACGCCGAGCGCCCATCATAGAGGGAACAGACAGCGACTGGGACGCAGTCATGTCCATCAACATAGACGCTTCTTACGTTCTCAGCAGAGAAGTTGCCAAGCTCATGGTCTCACAAAAATCAGGTAAGATTGTCAACATTGCCTCTCTTCTCTCCTTTCAAGGGGGAAAGTTCGTTCCCGCATACACCGCCTCTAAGCACGCCGTAGCTGGTTTGACCAAGGCCTTTGCCAACGAACTCGCAGCTTACAACATCAATGTCAACGCCATCGCTCCTGGTTATATTAACACGGACAATACCAAGGCCTTGCGTGAAGATCCTGTTCGTTTTCAGGAAATACTGTCACGCATTCCAGCCGAAAGATGGGGTGAACCCGAAGACATCGCCAATACCGCAGTGTTTTTAGCCAGTCAAGCAGCAGGCTACATGCACGGTCATATATTGGCTGTTGACGGCGGTTGGTTGGCACGATAACTCACACAAGACAAAGGCGATAACAGAGGACAATATGGACTATTCTATAGCAATACACGGCGGCGCGGGAACAATGGATGAATCAAAATTCACCCCCGAAGTCAGTGAACAATTTCACCAAGCACTACAAGATGCCCTTGAGCAAGGTTCAAGCATATTGTCCGCTGGTGGTCCAGCCTTTGATGCCGTCGAAGCCGTTATCATTGCCCTAGAAAACGACCCCCTGTTTAATGCAAGCCTAGGCGCCTGCTTTACCTACGAAGGAGACCACGAACTCGATGCCTCCATCATGGACGGTCTTCACCTCACCAGTGGAGCCGTTGCAGGCCTTAAGCGTACCAAGAACCCTGTCAAAGCGGCAAAAGAAGTCATGCTCAAAACGGATCACCTGCTTTTAGGCGGCCCCAAGGCTGACCAATTTGCCCAAGAACAGGGCCTTGAAATGGTGGACAACGACTACTTTACCACAGAATATAGAAAGAACCACTGGCTCAAGATACGTGAAACTGAAAACCTACAGGTAGAAGACGCCTTTAAGTTTGGCACGGTGGGCGCTGTCGCTATAGACAAGAACGGCAACTTAGCCGCTGCAACCTCAACGGGTGGCATCACCAACAAACGCCACGGCAGAATTGGTGACACGCCCCTTATTGGAGCAGGCAACTACGCCAACAACGAGACATGTGCCATCTCTTGCACAGGCAAGGGTGAACTCTTTATGGAAAACTTGACCGCCTATGATATTCATGCTAGAATGAAGTATGCAGGGCAATCATTACACGATGCCGTTGAGCATCACATTAAACATTCGACATTAGCAATACCCGGAGGCGGAGGTGGCCTCATCGCAATCAACACAAAAGGAGAGATAGAAATAGCATTTAATACCGCAGGTATGTACAGGGCACACAAAAAAGAAAACCAGCCCACCTATACCGGCATCTTCACCACAGAAATACAACGAGGGAACTCCCATGACTAAAAAAATGACAGGCATATCCTTGCTACTCGCTTTAATCATAGTGACAGTAAGCTGTAATCAAGACAAAGCAACAGGCACAACAGACAAACAATACTCCATCTTTAAAATATTAAACGGTGTCCCTTTTAAAGACGACTACCCTATCTTTGTAAAAGCCAAAGAAATGACAGGCGTAACATTAATAGGTAGCGCATCACAAAGCGAAACCAACGAACAACAAGCCTTCAGCCTTATGCAAACAGGCGACTTACCCGATATCATCTCTTTTACAGATGCAGCAGAACTTGACAACCTTGGAGCTCAAGGCGCACTTATTCCTTTAGAAGATCTTATCAAAGAATACGCGCCCAATATTCAAGCCTACCTTGACTCAAGCCCAGAAGCACTCTATGCCGCTCGAACACTCGACGGTCATATTTATCAGATTCCTTTCTACCAGCCACCTGAACTACAGATCTCTCAAGGTCTCTATATCAGACAAGATTGGCTAGACAAACTCAACCTCGCTACTCCTACCACAGTAGAAGAGCTAGAAACCGTACTTGTTGCCTTTAAAGAACAAGACCCCAACGGTAATGGCCTCGCCGATGAAGTGCCCTTCTTTAAACGTGGTGCTTCGGCTTACCCCATTCTTGAAATTCTTGTTGACCTCCTCAATGCCTCCGTCACCTTCGACGTCAATGACCAAGGCAAAGTTGTCTATGGTCCTGCTCAAGAAAGCTACAAAACAGCTCTCAAAACCTTACAACGATGGTATCAAATGGGACTTTTAGATCCAGAGATATTTACCCGTGGAACTAAAAGTCGTGACTACATGTTGAACAACGACATTGGTGGAGCAACAGTAGATTGGTTTGGCAGTACAGGTAACTACAATGCTCAGTTAGCCGACAAGATTCAGGGCTTTAACTTTAAAGCCATACTACCACCTAGCACCAATGGTGAAGTACGAACAGTCTTAAGCCGTGG
>CAYRNA010000041.1:0-12032 GCA_964425555.1 uncultured Spirochaetales bacterium | reverse complement strand
AAGACATTCCTTACAGCATTCACAACAAAACACTTCCGCCACACTTTATTCTTTATTGAATAATTTCACCTTCATGATTTTATATAAAAGCACGATTAAAGACAACGCACCCACGCCAATAACAAAAAGTAACAAGAAGTTGGACCAGTCACTTCCCGATTGCCACCAATCACTTTTGCCTTGCATCTCCAGTACAAAATCGACTCCCTTAAGATAGCAAAAAACAACGACAAAAACGACTACACTTTTGCCAAATATCTTGAGAAAATAAGAAAGACCACTGGGCGTACGTTTCAGGTAAAACCACACTAAAAGTAGACTTCCAAGGGTGAAAGAAATGGTGTTTGCCCACGCAATTCCTTCAACTTTGAGAGGCGTTTGTATCAGAAAAATACTCAATACAATATCCACGCAAACAACTATCAGACTGATAATCAAAGGCGTTTTACTGTCTTTTAAGCTATAAAAAATGCGCTGAGAAAAGTTGAATGTCGCTACGCTAAACAGCCCCCAACAATAGGCCTTCAAGACAGAAGCTGTGAGTATTGTCGAGTGTAAATCAAATTGTCCCCGTTGAAAAGCGATGGCAACGATGGGTTCGGCGAGATATATCAAGAGCAAGGCGGAAGGCATGAGCAAAAGCCACAGAGAACTCAGGGCCTGTTCTACATAGTGGTGCAATTTTTTGTAATCTTTCTCACCCACGCTGCGGCTCATTTTGGGAAAATAAAGCGTGTTAATCGTCGACGAAAAAATACCAAAGGGCAATTGCCAAAAAACAATGGCGTAAGACACCGCTGACGGCGCGCCTATTTGGCTGATGGTACTGGTTAAAAATATCGCTATTTGCTGATTAACCGTAAAAATAGACGATGTCATCAGAATAGGAAGCCACGTTCTAAACACGACCAGAAAAGCAGGATCTTTGAAATTAAAGCGCAAACCACTCATATATCCCAGTCTTAAATAGGGAAAAAACTGAAATAAATACTGTGTAATTCCTCCTGTTAACACGCCTATTGCCAAGCTGTAAACGCCAAAAACGGGGTATAATAATAACAATGCCGTAATCACTGCGATAGAAAAAAACAAGGGTGCCAGTCCTGGTATGATAAATTTATTGTGCGATTCCAATACCGCTTTGACAATGGCGCTCAAAGAAACAATGAGTATGTAGGGGAAAAGCAATCGAAATAAATTTGCACCCAATAACGCATCTTCGCTGTTGTTAAAACGGTAAAATGGTTTGAGTACAACTTCAGGAAAAAATACCGCTAAAAGAATGAGCGGCAGCAAAACCACAAGTTGAAATCCCTGCAAATTGGCTGCCAAAAGTCGACTCTTTTTGAAGCCATCTTCTTCGCTCAAGAGCTGGTTGAACTGCGGAATAAAAGCAGAGCTTAACGCACCTTCCGCCAGTAATTTACGCAAATTATTAGGTATGCTAAAGACAGCATTAACAATGTCTGCCTCTGTGCTTGTGCCCATCAAGGCGCTAATAATACCCAGTCTCACAAAGCCAAATAGGCGCGAAATCAGGGTGCATAGCATGAGAAAATAACTAGTGAGGCGTGTTGTCAGAACCATTGTGTTTACCTAAAGATGGAGTGTAATTGTTGTTGAACGTAGGGTATCATTTCTGATAATTGTCGTGGCACAAAAGATGACGAAAGCGCGCGTCGCCACTGCCTTGCACCAGGCAAAAAATTGAACAGCTCTAAAATAGGTTGCAATAAAAACCGTGGCGAATCGGTGGGATTGTCTTCTTTTAAATACTCTAAATAACGCAAAACTATCTCTTGTCTTTCACCAAAAAGATTAGCCTGACCCAGCACTTCGTTAAATTCTGTTAACAGCCATGGATTGTCGCAAATGGCTCGCCCTATCATCACTTCATCGACATGATTCAGGTGTTCTGTCATTTCTGCAGGCGTCTTAATTCCGCCGTTAATGCCAATATACAGCTGGGGAAATTCGCTCTTGAGTCTATAGACATCTTCGTAGCGTAAAGGGGGAATCTCACGATTTTCTTTGGTGGAAAGGCCTTCGAGTATGGCCACACGAGCATGGACGATAAACTTAGTGCATCCTGCTTCTGCGAGAGTTTCGACAAAATGCTTCAGATCTTCGTAGCGACTCTGATCGATATTCAATTTTTTGCTGACTATGCCTATGCGACATTTGACCGTCACGGGGACACTGCTCTCGTCTTTCATGGCTCTGTAGACTTGGGCGCAGTAGGCGGCATCCTTCATCAAAGCGGCACCAAAATTACCGTGTTGTACTTTGTCGCTGGGGCAACCCGCATTCAAATTGATGCTCTCATAGTTCCACGCTTGCGCTTTTGCCGTCGCTTTGCGAGCAACTTCGGCATCACCCTCGCCTATTTGCAATACAACGGGTGTTTCATTTTCTGCGCGCGCCAGAAGCCGTGACGAATTGCCGTGTAAAATCGCATTGCCAGAAATCATTTCTGTGTACAATTCCACGCTAGGACTGAGCAGTCGCAACAGTTGCCTAAAATGCCTGTGAGTAATGTCCATCATGGGCGCAATTGATAATTTATAGGGTGTCATCTAGTTTCCTGTTTCAGTTTGAGTGCTATCGTCAGTTTTATCACTGTCGAAAATTTTAAACTGTGTCAAATCATTTTCGTCTTTTTTGTAGCTAGCATTCAATTCAGGGATGGGATTCCATGCTATTGCAATACTGTATTCATTTTTCCAACTATAAGCATTATCTTTCAGTCGTGGGATGAGCGTTGTCTCAAAGCTCAAGTCCCATTCACCTAATTTATGGACGAGGGTTATATTCAATCTATCGAGGTTAAAGAAAGACTCGCTTCTCGCCGTTTGATTACCAAATTGAAACGACTTCCATAGATCTGACCAAAAATTATATTCTCTGGTTATGCCTAACTGTTCTCTGTAGCTCTTATTGTATAAAAACATAGAATTATTAGAAGAAGTGGAAGCCAATTTTAATGTTAAAAATTGATAAATATCAAAATCAAGGCCCAAGCCAAAGGAGAGCGTTGAGTTGGTAAAAGTTTGTAAATCTTGCTCAAATTTAGTATCAACTTTAACAGCCAAATCTATTCTATTTTTCCAGATATCCTTCAGCTCTATGGTGTCATCATAACCTAAGGAATATTTACTGGGCAAAAGATCCTTCTCGTCTTTTGTGACAAAAGCATTATTTTCCCAGACGATACGATTTGTATAAAGCATATTATAGGAATAATTAAAACCAAAGACATTGGTTGAAACATTGAATGACGTGATTTTATCGAGCAAATTATAATCATAAAGTGCTCCACTTGTAACACTCAATTTTTCTAAAGGGTTATAATTAAAAGTAAAGTTCAAGGGCTGGAAAGTCCAATCCTGATAATTATCAGGTTTGGGAGATCTTGCATTCGCTTCATCAAAAGGCTCAAAGGTTAACTGCGTCGACGTTCTAAATGTTGCATCAAAGGCACTGACGGCAGAAGTAGGGACGAGGTCATATCTGTCTGCCTTGGGCTTCAGATTGGTTGTCGCACTAAAAGACGTATCAAAAAACAACGTATCAAAAGCAATGAGTCCCTTCAGTGAATGTTGGGTCACAGTATCATTTGTAAATTGAAAATTATTATCTTCCTTTACTGCGGTCTCATTGCTACTCTGACTATCTTCGTAGAGATTCATATTTAAAACATAGCTTAAACTAGAGGTACTCAAATAGGGGACATCCTTAAAAAAGAAAAGAGAAGAAGACAAAGAATTAACCAAGGTGGTTGTCGTTGAAAAAGAATTTGTTGGTGCTATCGTTGTACTTGTTGCAGACGTGGTCGCTTTTGCATTCTCTGCATTGGAGCGTTTGTTATAGAGATGAGACACTGTTGCCACATCTCTTGTCACCAAATAGCCATAGAAAAGTGAAAATGCCTGCGTGGTACTCCCCCTAGTTGTTGAATCATAATTAGTAAGAGCAAAGTCATAATTGATGTCTGTGGGGCTTTCAATGTCCTTGTTATTACCATCAATGCTCACATTTTGTATGGTATTGCCGTTATAATCGAAGCGGTAATTTGCAAATGCACTCTCTTGATTCGCTGTCGGAGCGGCAAAGCTTTCTAAGAGATTATCAGAAGAAGGCGTAAATACATCATTCCTTTGATTGCTATTCGTCTCACTATCATTTCCCAGACGTAATTTGTTATCACCAGCTTCATCAATCTTTAGCGTTGACTCAGTGTTGTCACTGGAAGAAATTCCAGCAGAATCGAACAAGGTTCCCCCCAGAGCCATACTTCCCCTATTGATAAATTTGTCGGGCACAAAAAATTGTCTTGTGGGGCTATAACTATCTAATTTTGTGACTTCTACATCATTCTTGCTCACCCATTCCACTCGTGAATACAATTCTGAAATACTCAAGGTATTTAAATAAGGACTCACCCATGTTGTAGGAACAGTGGGTATATTAAATGTCAGTTGCCAGTTATAACTTGCAATACTATCGGGATTAGAAAAGCTCGCATTCTCGACCTCATTCAATAACTGCGAAACCCAATTATAGGTTTCACTTCTATAATAAAAATCTTGCTTAAAGTAAGGATCTGAATAATTGGGAAATTCTAAATGAACATAGTCATTGCGAAAGTCCAGCGAAGCCGAATAGCGAAAATCACGATATTTACCGAATGAGTAGACCTGATTCCAATTACTTTTTGCGGTATCATCGTCATAGACCACCATATTTGTCGTCGGATTAATCGTGCGACTTCTTCCCAAAGCAAAATCATACTGCAATTCGTTGAGCCAAACGCTACTTTCTTGCGGTACCCACTTACCTTCTACACCGGCAAAATAGCCCAGACGAGAGTACCAGTCTGCCATCAATTTTACATAACTTTCAGGAGCTTCGTAGTCTTTATCACCCTGCTTAAACAAATACAAGCCGTTGAGATTTGTGCGATATTTATCTTGGCTTGCCACGGAGTCTAAAAAAGAAAAACTAGAGTTGCTATCTTCTTTGGCTTTTTGCCCATAAAAATAGGTTGTCGTTTGTATAAAGCCGCCTTCTCGGGTATAGGTTCCGACAACAGGATTGAACACGATTTCATTGCCTGGCTGAAAAAAGAAAGGAAACCAAAACAGAGGCACTTCGCCAACATACAAAACAGGCGACAAAACTCCCCATTCATTGAGTCCCGTGAGCCACAATCGAGCAACTTTAATGCGATAATAGGGTTCCGTGCGATCCGACGATGTCATAGTAGAATTGTCGAGGATGATGACCCCCTCTTCTCCCATTCTCAGTTTTTCTGAAGAATAACGGAAACTGGTGGCGTCTGTACCTTCGCTCGCATCCGTCTTGGTATAAGATGAAACATCGTAAATAACGCCTTTCCAAGGATCAGTATAGATGGTGAGACTCTCGCCTGTAAAGCTGTTGTCGTCATTTGTGCCATCGTCACCAACAAGATAATAATTGACATTGCCCTCTGCGGTAATCAGATTTATCTTTTGATTAATTAAAATAATATCAGCTTCAATGTGATATTTTTTTTTGTTTTTTTTGTCGTTAACTTCTAAAATGACACCGCCAAGAATACGAACGTAATCTTGATCAACAACCTCTAATGTAAATTTTTCCAGATTATTCGCAGCAACAATCTCAATTTCAAGATTATCTTCGCCGCTCGTTTCTTCTGTATTTACTTGCGCAAAGAACGCACTGTTCAAAAAGAAAGAGAAGCAAAAGAAAAGAACAACTTTAAGAAACATTGGCTCATTTTGAAAGGTAAATAGTAATTGCAGTCCCCCTATTTCACGACATAAGCTAGAGGAAACAAGAGTTTCATCTAGCTTATTTATATCTTAAAGCAGCAATATTCACTCCTACCCTGTCTTGCTAATAATCCAAGAGCACTTTATTGATAATTTCATTTACACCAACAAAGCCAATCAGTTTATCTGTGTTGTCAACGATGGGAATATTATTAAGATGTTTGACTGTCATTGTAAACGCCAATTCTATCACGGGCGTTTCATCTGAAAAATGATCCGTACACGCTTCCATGACATCTTTGACTTTAAGGCTATTTTTCAACTGCGTAAATTGGTTGAAAGGTTCAAAGGTCGTTAAAAACTTTAGACCACCCAAGCGTTTAGCATAATCAGGAATGGCTATGCCCAAGATATTACGCAATCTTATTTCACCAATAAACTTGCCCTCTTCATCAACGACGGGACAGTAAGCAACTTGACCTTTGACAAACTGCTCAATAACCGTATTAAGATATTGGTCGGCTTGGCAGGATATAAATTTACGTTGCATAATATGTTTTGCTTTCAGCGTCGTTTCCAACTCTAAATTAGAATCTACAAAAAGTTGGTAGAGCTCCTCTTTGGTGTTGACGCCTGCTAGTTTTTCGTCCATATCGGGCAATTGCAAGAAACTCGAAAAACCAACCAAGGCTCCCAGATATAAATCGGCTGTTTGCTTGGCAGTAACAATAACTGCCATCAGTTTAATGGGGCGATTTGTTCCGTCTTCAAAAGGCTCTTTGAGCAAAACTATGCCCGCACTTAATTCTGTGGGACTACCAATTTTAGCATGGGGAACCGCAAGGCCTTTTTCAAAGGTTGTCGAAGAAAGGTTCTCTCTCTTTTTTAACGCCTCAAAGATGTCTTCTTTAGGCAAAGAAAGCACCTGCTCTTTTTCCATATTATCCAGCACATCTTGTACTATTTCATCCCAAGAATTGGCCTTCTCTTTGATGATCATTAATTCTGGTGTAACAAATTGTGATAATTTCATAAACAACTCCCTTGCTCTTAAAGAAAATATTTTAACCAAAGGTACAAAGTAGATATTATTAAACTCAAGAAAGTGAATAATACCCCGTATTTGAAAAATTTACCAAATGAAATATTAACATTATTTTTACTTAATACGCTAATACCAACAACATTGGCAGAAGCTCCGACGAGGGTCAAATTGCCGCCAAAACAGGCCCCCATAGCCATGGCCCACCATAGTACGTGCGTGCTCAGTCCCAAGTCTGCATTCAAATCTATGACAATGGGTGTCATAGTCGCCACAAAAGGAACATTGTTGATAATTCCAGAAGCGATTCCAGAAATCCACAGTAAAGAGACCGCCGTAATAGCTTTATTACCATCGGTGAATTCTATAAATGCGTCTGAAACAATTTCCAGCAAGCCTAAATTCACCAATCCTTGCACCATAATAAAGAGACCTATAAAAAAGAATATAGTCTCCCATTCCACTTTTGCAAAAATTTCTTCTAATTCTTCGCCTTTATTTTTCAAAATCAAAATAGCGGCTCCGCACAGTGCTATAAAACCGGCGTCCACTCCGATTACGCTGTGCAAACTGAATCCCACAAAAACAAGCAATGTGACACTTAAACAGAAAACTAATTCCTTGCGATCTTTTAAAAAAGAATTGGGATCAAAGTTCATCACCCGTTTTTTTCTCGCTTCCGTCGTCCTAATATCTTTGTGCCACAAAACGAGCGCTAAAAAATTAACGAGAACGAGAATCATCAGCGCAGGTGGCCCCATTTCTGCTAAAAATGTCACAAAGTCAATATTGGCAGCACTTCCTATAATAAGGTTGGGGGGATCGCCTATTAACGTAGCGGCACCACCTATATTTGAGGAAAATATTTGGCTGAGCACAAAAGGCACAGGGCTAATGGCTAGCTCTGTACTAATTAATAAGGTGATGGGAATGATGAGTAAAATAGTTGTCACATTATCAAAAAATGCGGATAAAACACCCGTAACAAAACTCAATAAAATCAGAAGAAGAGCGGTGTTTCCTTTGGAAAATTTAACTAAATGTATGGCTAAAAATTGGAAAACACCCGTACGCCTCAACACGTTGACTATGATCATCATGCCAATCAGCAAAAAAATAACATTCCAATCTATGCTGGTGTAAACATTTTCGCCGTGCAAGATATTTAGAAAAATAAAAACAATGGCACCCAACAACGCAATTGAAGCCGTATTAAAGACATTTGCGATAATCAGAACAAACGCAATAACAAAAACAATCAACCCAATAACAGGCAGAGACATATATTTCCCCTAAAATTAGTACATGGTAAATAACAAACTATACATAGAATTATGCAAGAGCTATCTACAGTATAGCGGAGAAAATATTTTTTACGCTATTTTTCTTTAAAATATTTTAAAAATATTTTAACTCTTTGTCGATCCTGCCAAATCCTGGAAGCGGGCGCTATTTTCCAGCAGATAATTATACGTGCCTTGTTCCTGAATATAACCTTTTTCTAAAATGATAATATTATCAGCATCCTGCAATGTGCTAATGCGATGGGCTATCAGTATCATCGTTGTATTATGGCTCAAGCGATGAATAGCCTGCATGATTTGCTTTTCGGTTTCGCTGTCTAAAGCGCTGGTCGCTTCATCAAAAATAAGTACCTGAGCGCCTCGATATAATGCACGGGCTATGCCCACTCTTTGGCGTTGTCCCCCACTGAGCTGTATGCCACCTTCACCGACAATAGTCTCCAAACCAAGCGGCAATCTATCGACATGCTCTTGCAAACAAGCAGATTGAACCGCCGTTGCCAAACGTTCTTCGTCAATATTTTCTTCATTCTGACCGAAGGCAATATTTTCTCTAATGCTCGTATCAGACAGATAAATATCTTGCGGTACGTAGCCCAAAACAGCTTGCCAGTTTTCGACATTGTTCTCATCAATAACATTGCCGTCAACACTGTAATGACCCGTTTCTGGTCTGAGTAGTCCCAACATAATATTTGCTAGTGTCGTCTTACCCGAACCCGTAGAACCGACAATTCCCAGTGTCTGGTTTTTCTTTAAGCTTAAGTTGACATCATTCAAAATGGGAAGATCGGCACTATAATGAAAACCTATATTATCTAGTTTTATTTCTTGCTCAAAAGAAAGAGGTGTGGGCATTTTATCATCTAAAACCAAATCCTTTTCAAAGGCTTCTCTCAGGTCATCTTCCACAAGAATTAATGCCTCTGTTGCTCCTGTCAGTTCCATATAAGATCTGTAAATCTCTGTAATACCGGGCATGATTTTATAGCCAGCAAGAGATATGAAACTCAGTTTGGCAATAATGCTCACGAAATTATCACCTTGTGCCATAAATAAATATAATATGATGAGAGTAAGTCCGCCAAAAAGTATGCTTTCAAGAATATAGCGGGGGAAAACTTGTATCAGCATTTGCAGACTCTCAGCATTAATTTTTCTCGTAACAAGAGCCCTATATCGTGCCAAAAGAGTTCCACCCAAATGGCTGAGGCGGACATCTTTTATTCCTAACATGCTTTCACTCAACATTTTATGCGATTTTCTGTTAATATCAACCAGTATTCCTCCCGCTTTTTGGTTCTTCTTTTTAAGTAAAAAGATAAAACCAAGATAAAGAATAATCAGTCCCACATTCAAAACTAAACCGAGAATAGGTTCGACAACAATAATGCTAGTGATAAAGAAAAGAACCATGGCAACACGCCCAGAAGCTCTCAAAAAAGGCAGTAAAATAGATCTCAAGACTCTGTTCAATTCGCCAAAGTTATTAATTAATTGCGTTGAATTTCTATTAATCATTTTGATGTAATCTTTTGTGAAATAAAGCATTGCTAAATCGACAGAAAAACTCCTAAATAATATTAAGGCAAGGCGATTCAAAAGATAATCTCTCAGCAAGATCAACACATTGCCGACAACAATCAACACCGTCGTCAGAATTCCCCAAAATATAATAAAGCTATTAAAACTTGAAAAATTTAAGAATTGATAAACACGGTTTAAAGTTGCATTTGTTTCAATAAAACTGGGGTCACCTATCAGTGCAATAAAGGGTGCAAAAAGGGAGAAACCCACAACTTCCACAAAAGCGACAAAGATGATAAAAAATTGTATGAATACAAGCTTTGTTTTTTGCTTTTTGCTGAATAATTTAAATAGCCGTAAAATAGTAGACATGAATAACTCCTAAAGGTGATTATAATAATTCCTCTATCATTGTACAATTGTAAGAAAAATAAAACACGCACAACCGACACAATATCGCATTCAAGCTATTGAAGTATTGCACTACAGATGACTTTTCGTCTTTTTCATATTATTAAAGATAGATAAATTATTGTTTCTTACAATCTAAAGAACGCTAGCAGCTATAGATAAGACCAAGGGGGCTATGTTTTTTGAATATCACCCCCCTTCTTTATATTTAAACCTCGATGATCTCTTTGTTCTCGAGTACTTTTTGCTTTTTCTGCAAAAAATTATCTTCTTTGAGCATCTTGAACATTCCAAGAAACATGATAATCACAAGTACCAAAACAGGTACAGAGGCAATAATCGCTGAGTTTTTCAGAGCAACAAGGCTATTGAGAAATACAAGTCCAATTGTAATAGCAGGACGAACAAAAGACCAAAAAAGTCTATTCCATAACTGCGGTTCATCTCCGTACTTAAGGTTTTTAGTTGTCGTTGCTGCCAAGGAATAATCCCCTGCTACTAAAGACGTTAAGGTGAAGACAAAAATCAAAATCAACATAACAGGAAGTACCAACCATTGCCATGGCCAATAAGAAAATATTTTGGCAAGCACAAGTCCACCATCTTCACCGCCTAAAAGGGCATCGGCTCCACTGTAAATATTATTGAGATCTAAATAAAGTCCAAAGTTTCCAAATACAATATAGAGAACCCAACAACCAATAGAGCCTGCAAATAAAATGGATAAACCAGTCTGTCGTATTGTTCTTCCACGTGATATTTTAGCCAAGAAAATTCCCATTGTTGGAGCATAAATCAACCACCAAGCCCAATAAAAAATAGTCCATGCTTGCGGAAACCCATCTCCTCTAATAGAATCTGTCCACAAAGACATTCTAACAAAGTTATTAATAAGAAGACCAAAAGCACTCGTTGTTGTATCAATAAGAAATTGTGTCGGTCCAATAAAAAATAATAAAATAACAATTCCATAAATAAGATAGAAGTTTAAATTAGCAACAAGTTTGAGCCCTTTTTCTAATCGACTAGCAATAATAATGGCCGTGGCAAATCCAAAAAAAATAACGATAAGAATACGTATAGTTTGGCTAAATTCTATACCAAAAGATTGAGTTAAAAAGCCGTTCACCATATTAGAAACAAAGGTCAATGAAGTCGCTCCACCAGCAACAAAGGCAAAGATATAAAGATAGTCAAATGTGATACCAATAAAACCATCAGTATGTTTACCTAAAATAGGACGACAAACTTCAGAAACTCTTAGCACGTTCACTTTTCTGACATAATAAAGGTAGCCTACACAAATAGCGACAAGCGCATAGAGTGCCCATGGTGTAATACCGCTGTGAAGCAAACCATAGGCAGCAGACCATTCTGCCGCTTCCCAAGAACCTGGTATTAAACCAATAGGAGTATTGCCTGCGCCACCTTTGTAGTAATAAGCCCATTCAATTGTGCCCCAATAAATCATGGAGGAACCACATCCACCAGTAAAAATCATCGCCAACCATGAAAGTGTTTTGAACTCTGGCTTGTCATCTTTACCACCCAGACGAATAGAACCTACAGAACTAAAACAAAGAAACAATACGGTAACAACAACCAATAAACCAAATAAAAGAAAAACGGAACCCAAGGAGTTCATGATACCACTTTTTATAGTAGCAATGACTTTCGCTGAGGCTTCTGGACGAATGGAGAAAATCGCAGCAAGGCCTAGTATAACGGTTATACTTGAATAGAAAAGAGGTTTATTAAGTTCAACCTTATCACTCTTTTCATTATTTTTAGACTCTTGAGACATTATATTTTTCTTCATAGATCACATCCTTTCTTTTATAAAAATTAAATTATTTATTGCTACTATCGTACGATTATGCTTAATTATGTCAAGCCAATTTAGAAATGTCCTATTAGATCTAAAATCTCGGCTTCGCCTCGTCTCATAGTACTCCGAGGAAGGTCTAACAC
>CAYRNA010000040.1:0-12500 GCA_964425555.1 uncultured Spirochaetales bacterium | reverse complement strand
CCTTATTTGCTTAACCATATTAATTTAATACCCCATCCCTAAAATTCTAAAGAACCTGTGCTTTCGTCAATTACAACTTCATTTCTTCAGTCGAACCGTTGAGGCACTTGATCTATACTATCCAATAGCCAAGAAATGTCAATCTTTTTTTATGCTATATTAAGATTAAATGAAAAAACGAAAAATTCCTCATCAAAAAACCTTCGCGTCTACCCTGTTATTTTCGCCAATAACAGTATGAAACATCATAGAATACGTTCTTCCCATTATATTGTTACAGCAATTCACCCAATATGATTGACAGGATTCTTTGCTTAATTTATCATCGATAACTAATAAAGAGAAAATAAATACATGCAAATTCCTAATATAGGTATCAATTGCAGGCACAGAGAGCGTCAAGATGAAAGAAACCGTAAAACAAAGAACCCTAAGAGTTTGCTCTCTTTTGGAAGAAAGCAAAGCCATAGACATTCGTTGCTACGATGTCGAGGATCTCGTAGACTGGAGTTTGTTTGCAGTCATTGCAACGGCCACCAGCCAAGCTCATCTTCGTGGTATTATTAACAGACTTGACCAAGAACTCGCTAATGACGAGGTCATCAAGATACTGCAAATTTCTAGCAACCCTTCTAAAACCAGTTGGATAGTCATAGACTGCGGTGATACTATTATCCATTGTTTGTTGCCCGATGCACGGGAATATTACAAGCTCGATGACATATGGAACAAAAGAGAATCTCTCTTTGAGATGCAAGGCCAGCTATGAAAAAGGTCATCTTTGCCGTATTTTTCTTCACCCTTGCACTAGGATTCGTGGGGTACACCAAGCTCAAAGCGCAGGCAAAGGAACAAGCAATCATTCATCCTGACTTTACTTTACGCCAAAAAGATTTACCCGCCCTCGTTTCCCACCTTCCCCAAGGTCACGAAGAAGAAATAATGGAAGATCCCTACGCATACCTAGATCTGATCGCACAACTCTTAGAACAGGATCCCATGACCGTCTACCTTGTGGACAAGCAACATTCCTTGCCAGATCACTATGTCCCCGAAGACTTGGTCAATCTAAACGAATACCCGACTCTCTTGCTGAGCAGAAATAATCTGCAATTGCGTGAACTTCTTATGCCAGCACTACTCGCCATGAACAAAGCAGCCCGTCAAGACAACATTTCCTTGCTCATTTCTTCTACCTATCGCAGCTTTGACTACCAGACAGTCGTGTATAATCGTATTGTCAAAGAACTGGGGCAAGAAGCCGCCGACAGAGAATCCGCCAAACCTGGTACGTCACAGCATCAGCTGGGTTTAGCCCTAGATTTTGATAGCATCACCAATGCTTTTGCGTCAAAAAAATCAGGCATATGGGTCGCTGCCAATGCGGGTAAATTTGGTTTTGCTCTGTCCTATCCCGATGGTTATGAAGATTTGACGGGATACCGTTACGAAAGTTGGCATTATCGCTTCATAGGCGAAACAGGCGTAATACTACAACAAAAATATTTTGCCGACATACAACAAAACTTCCTTCTATATTGGAATGAACATCAAGAGTGGTTCAGACAATACAACATAAAGATCTAATCCTATATGAAAACATACCTATATATCATAATCCTTGCTTTGTTTATTCTTCTTATCGTTGCACTCGAAGCATTCAAGATGAATCAGTTTAAAAGTCACTTGGATCAAGAAATATTGCATCGCACTACTCTCTCACAGGATGCACTGTATTCATCTTTTAACGAAATCATCACAAAACAAAATGAAAAGGTTATTCATACACTTCTGCAATCTCCTCAACTTACTCAGCTCGCTCGCTTAAATAATCTCCACTCGGTGTTGCGCACAGAACCCAATGAGCTGAGTTATAAAGGTATCATTGATCAAAGCGGCGAACTCTTACTACAAAATTCTTTTGATCTTAGCCCTAGTGCCAAAGCAAAAATTAACAATGCCATTAAGAACCAAGTACAAAATCAGGACATCATCATTGTAGATGATGATAAATACAACGGTTTAATTATTTTTATCGTTCCTACCTTGTTAGGTGACGAAGAAGTCAGCTATTATATAGTGTATTCTGGCATTTTTGATTTAATCACTAACCTGCTTCAAGAATTTAACCAAAACCTTCAAGAATTTTTCTATGCGGAGAACTGGGAAGTAATTTGGAATTATAATAACTTCAAAGGTTTCTCCATTTTCGAGAGTGACACCAAGAAACCTTTTCTTGCCACTGAGCAAACATTCACTGTCCATTTAAGAAGACATACCTATATCTACCCCATCTCTCTCAAAATAATGGGAAATACAATCCCTACTGCACGTTTGTTATGGCATTTCATTTTTCAATCAATTTTAACAATTTTAGCAATTCTTGCTATTGCTGTGCTAGTAAAGATTTACTATAGAAAAACACAAAAAAACACTCTCTACGCTACCCAGCTGATTGAACATTTTCCTACTCCTTTTTGTATCGTTGATTTAACCACTAATAAAGTGATCAGACACAATGCCAACCTCTTTCAACAGATTCAGGGTATCACGCAAGAAAAAAATGAATTATATATAGAAGATATTATCCTTGGTAAATCATGGTATTATTTGTCTTCATTTTTAGAAGAACTCCCCTATGTTGTTGATCACGATATAGAGATAAAAAGTGATACAGGTCAAAATTACTCTTTGCGGATTTCAGCCTCTCAACTCACCATAGAAGACAAAACTCTCGCATTAATTAGCTTTGCTAACACCAAGCATGACAATAGTACAGAACTGTATCTCAAACATTTAGCCATGACTGACCCCCTCACTGGCCTATTAAATAGGCGTTCTTTCTTTGAAAAAGTACAAACCCATTTACTCAATTTGGAAGGAGATGAAGAATTCGTCGCTCTTTCGTTGGACATAGATCATTTCAAATCGCTCAATGACGCCTATGGTCATCAGTTTGGTGACATTGTTCTCAAAGAATTTGCAACCACGCTCAACCGCATGATACGCAAAGACTACGATATTATTGCACGAGTCGGTGGTGAAGAATTTGTTATTATTCTGCTTAATACCAACTATTTTTCAGGGAAAATTATTGCTAACCGCATACGTAAAACCATTCATAAAATGATATTAACAACAGACGCCAATGAACAAGTCAGTATTTCTGTCAGCATAGGACTAGAAGTTGTGAGCAAGAACAAATTTTCTGATATCCAAGAATTATTAAATACTGTAGATAGAAAACTCTATAGCGCAAAATCCAATGGTCGTAACAGGGTTGAAACTTAATACTAAATAGTATATCCTCAATTCAGCAACATTAACACACCCCAAAAAACAACGGAGACGATGTCGTCATGTCTTACTCTAAAAAAAATCTGATTATCCTTCTTTTTGTCTTTGCAGGAAGTGCCAACCTCAGTGCCTCTATTTTTCTTGTTCCTCCTGATATTTTCTACCCAGAATACGGCGATTTCTCCTTAATCACGCAAAGCTATGGCTGGGCTGAACTCTCTAAAGTAACGCCCGAACTCTTTGACAACGACTCACTGGGCTACATCCTCTCTAACGGTTACCGCACGTCCATATTTCACAATACCGTATTTAATTTACTGATAGGTCTCAACCTCAGCATGCTCAACAAAATAGATCCCGCCCACCCTGATAGCTTCTCTCCACGCAAGCTCTTAACTGAAGGTGAGACAAGACTCTATGTCAACACCACTGATTATTTGAGCCTCTCTTTGGGATATCATCACGACTGTTCCCACGACATAGACTTGGAAATACAGCGTGTTTCTGTTCATGACTGGATAGGATTGGGCATTCACATCAAACCTTTTGAAGTACAGCCTCAAGATGCTCAATATCGCAATATTTTCCGCCTAGAAACGGGCATGGATTTTTTTCTACAAACAGATTTCCCCGCAGTACCTCAAGAAAGCCAGAAAGTTAAATTTTATGGCATTGTGCAAAACGAAATCAAAATGCCAAAACTCCTCGCTTTCTTTTGGGAAGCAAGAATGGAAGCCTTTGTTCTTGATACAAAAAACACCTACCATGTCGCAAAAAACTCATTTTATCTTGATAGATCCATCAAAATAGGCATGAGCATAGGCTCCACAGACGAAGCGACTTTCAGCATCTTTAGCAAATTGGAATATATTAATGACACTTTTTTGGTCATTGATTACGAACCAGCAAGATACCTCTCTTTTGGTGTAACTTTCGATAGCTAGGTCTTCATTCAATTTCTATTCATGAAAAAAGCTTAAGGTTCTCTTCATAAAATTATTATATTATTAGAATATACTCTCCCGAGAAACAATAAGACTCATGGAGAATATATTTATATGAACATTCCCAAGAAAGCTCTCTTACTAACCTTTACGCTCTTTTTATTTACAGCCACGCAAGAACGCCTCAACGCCTCCATCTATTTAATTCCGCCGACCTTGTTTTTTCCTGAATACGGAGAACCTAATTTTTTAGCTCAAAGTTACGCTTGGACAGAATTGTCTAAAGCAACGCCCTATGTCTTTGACAATGAATCGATTGGATTTAATCTTTCCAATGGCTTTAAAATGTCTCTATTCAATACTGAAAAATTTAATTTTGTAGCGGGTCTCAATCTCAGCATGTTAAACGGCGTTGACCTTGCCAACCCATGGTATTTTGTCCCCCGTAAGCTCCTCACCGATGTTACAATGTCTCTTTATTACAAGGCCACAGATGCCATGAGTTTATCTTTCTCTTACCACCATGACTGTGCTCATGAAATTGATTTGGATGCCATACGCCCTTCAATACACGATTGGTATGGACTGGGTTTTCATTTCAAACCCTTTGAAATACAACCTCAAGACGCAGGCTATACAAGCCTGTTACGCATAGAAAGTGGACTCGACTATTTTATCGCACCTGCCTACCCAAGCTCAAAAAGTGAAAATCAAAAAGGTCGCCTCTATGCGGTTATTCAAAATGACATTGGAACAAGCGCTCCCGTTGATTTTTTTTGGGAAGCAAGAGCTGAAATATTTGTCTTGGATCTCACCAATGAATACCAAGTAGCTCCGCAAAAGTTCTATGTTGATAGATCTCTTAAAGCAGGCGTGCGTGCGAATTCATCAGAAGACAACCAACTCTCTCTCTATACAAAATTAGAATTTATCTATGATCCGTTTCTTGACCTAGACTACAAACCAGGGCGTTACCTCAGCGTTGGTTTTACACTGGAAACGTAAGCGACAGCAGCCTTGTTCGTCGACTCACAGATACCGCCAATCGACGAAGTGATAGCCGACTACAGTCTCTGATAGAGCATCACTCTTTTTAATAAGGCTGTATAGCAAGTTCAACTACTACTTCTGAGGTCATGTATCAAACAGCTAAGTCCGCAGACTTCTATATTTATGATACATAGCCATAGCATTTACCGAGGCCTTATTGTAGTATTATAAATGATGCCATAAAATATTTTACTACAACTTTAAATCTTTATTATTTTTGAAGTAACATAACAAAAAACTTATACTATATATTTAATCTTTAATGTAAGATCTATTATTTTTACATTTAAAAGGAGGGATTATGAAATATACATTATTTTTTTTAGAAATACTCTTATTTATAGTTCTTGCATGCAAACCGCCTGCTACATCCTCTCTCGTTCAAGATTCTTATACTGTATCTCCGACCAAAGGGCAACGAGGCAGCATCTCCTTTTCTTTTGCAGGCAATACGGCAGGCTCAGATAATTATATCATTTATTACAGCACTAAAATCCTTGAAGATCCTTTGGTTGCCTCTATAGAGGATGTCGCCAATACTCAAATTCCCATAGAAGACAAGCAACTGCGCACAACAATTGATGGACTACAAGAGGGTGAACAATATTATATATGGGTCTATGCTCGTAGAGGAAGTGATATTATTGCAAAACTCCCCATACAGACTGTACATGCTTATACCGTGATAAAAAATTATCAGGTGATTAGTAATAAAGGTGTCCCCGAAGCCACTTGGGCAGCGGTTAGAGGAGCAGAGAGCTTCAGTCTTTTTAAGGAAGAGGCGAGCCCCACTTCTCCGCTTATGACAAATATTCAAGGAGAAAGTGCGAGCCTTGGCGAACTAGGTTTCAATAATCAGGAAAAAAGCTATGTCATTGCCTACGATGCAGACGGTGATACTCTCGCTCAAAGTGACACGGTTGTTTATGATATTACATTAAGCTTAACATTAAATATTGAAGACGGCATTTTTCCGTATTCGTCAAAACTCACATGGAGAAAAGATGAACTCGCCGAGACATACGAGATAACTTCAAATGAAGTAGATAGCAGCAATAACGTAATTCCATCAACCCAACAGGTCATAAGCATCAATGCCAGCACCTTGACTTCTGGATCAGATGCGGGAGCGGTGCAAGAATCTTATCTGATACAAAACCTAGACATAAACAAAAAATATCTCTACCAAATTTTAGGAAAAACGAGTACGGGCAAAGATAGTCAGCGTTCAGGAAAAGTTTATGGTGCCCCTAAAGGAATTTTAAACTTATCCCCCTATGCCAATCTTCCGTCATCGACTCCTTATCAAATGAATGTTTCTTGGGTGAGAGAATTTTCAGGTTCACGAGATTTTAATGGTGATCCCTTAGCTAGCCTTTATGATGATGTAAAGTATAAACTGACTTTGAAAAGACCCAGTACCGCTCCAGGTGTGGGAACTTCTATTGCTACTAGTGTTGTCTACAGCGATGCAGCCGATGATTTAGCCTATACAAATAGCACTTATAATATTGCTCTTAACGATGGCATTGTAGTTCCTGTTTACATACGTGATTCTGGCGGTATACGTACAGACGATTATACTGTTACATTAGAACTTGTAGGAAAAGACAAGACATCTAAGGCAGAAGTTAAACTAGGAAGCTATACGAATAAAATCAGGCCTACTCCTGTCACTATTTTGAGCTTAAATTCACAGTTTGATGGTGTGGATGCTGTCATTTTATATGCTCCGACAGCCACCTCTTCAACCAAAAATTATTATCGTATCCAAAAAGATTTAGGTTACGACGACATTCCTTCTAGCACAAGTGCATTGACCTTATTGCCAGCAGATAACACACTTGATTTTACGTCTGCGTCTCTATCCAGTTTAGCTGGAGAAACCAATCTTCAGTATGAAGTATGGACGACACACAACGACCTTTATGTCAGTGTGGGCATAGGTTCAACAAGTGTAGAAACTTCAGACGACCTTCGCTTGAGTGCGGTTCCTGGTCAGTTGCCAGGTTCGCTTCATCTTTCGTGGAATGCCTCTTACGACAGAGACATGAGCGGTTATACGCTTGAAAGAAAAAGAACGGACACACCCGCAGGACCGACGGCTTGGGATACTATCGCTGACATAAGCTACGGAACGACGAGCTATACTTTCTATGATATGAATATTATTGATGAGACACGAGGAAATGCAAGAGTTAATTACGATGTACGCCTAACACCAAAAACACTTACAGAAGATGTAGCCCAAGTATACAGTGCTTTTCCAGCAAACCAACTTCTTCTTGAAACGCCTACGCAAGTCACTACAACAGAAGACTATACTCCTTTTCAAATTCAAATACGTGATCAGCAGATTGCTTTAGGTGTTACCTCGGCCATAGGAGATCTTACAAATCCCGATGGCAGCACTTTTTTGAGCCATTTTGTGGGGACTCTTGCTCCAACTGTTCGTCTTATCATAGAACGTCCTTCTATACGTCCCACTGGCGTAGCAGAAAGTTTCACTTGGGAAATGCCTTTTGCACCAGGGAATCATACCCAAGAGTTCAACGATACAGACAACACAACCTATCGAGACGTAACGAGTGGTAGAGTCTACAGTAGTTTTTATACTGTAAAATACCAATTAGTTGGTCAAAATGAAGATGGCGAGGAGCAACTTTTAGGCGAATCTGATGAACTTCCTAATGTGAGAGGAGGTTATCTCAGCCCTGCTTTCTTTGGCGGGGGTGACGATGATATCAATTTAAATAGTGATGATGATGCAAAATTCGCCCGCAGAGAATTTCTATTAAAGCCCGAGAATGTCGGTAAAAATTTTCAAATAATGTATATTGTAAGTGCTGCTGGTCATTCCACAATTCCTGAGATACCATCATCTTTGGTGCTTGCTGGTTCACCCAACATACATGGACTGGGAGCCGGGAGCGGTGGAAGTTATGTTGGATCATCAGACCTGAGAAACGAGACTGGTGTGACTGATTATTACGCTCAGATTTATACTTATCGCACAGTTGATAGAAAACTCATAGGAGCGAAACTGATAACATACCCTGCCACAAATGTATTGCAACCTATGTTTTATTATACACCGACAACCTACCAAGGCGCGACCCCTATTAAACACTGGTTTACGCCTTATATGGTAGACACTGAAACTAATGACATCTATTATTTCAATGATGACACAGATCGCACGCCAGCGACTGCGGGTTTTGGTACTATACCTATTGGTAGATTCTCCTACTTTAAATTTAAAGTAAATCTGAATATACCATTCTATGCCGCAATCAGTACATACGAAGTTAGAAGCCCATCGGCAACGGGAGGAATGGCACCTTTGATAGATTTCTTTTCACGCTTGAACTCTGGTAATCCCAATTTTGACAGTGCTACAGACCCTGAGATGACGCTGCTGGACTCCTCCGAGAGTATTCAGTTTGGTAAAAAGATCATAAGTAGCTCTGCTTCTTCTGCGACACTGGCTCCTCAAGCAAGTCAACCAACAACTTATGATTACACTGCATACTAAAACATTTTATTGTATGAAGCATATTTCGTGCAACAACGTTTAAATAACACTATCAATACCGTACAAAATCTTAAGTCTTCGCCCTAAGATTTTATTAGTACTTTGAAGAAAAGGAATTTTCATGAGATATATATTATTAGAAATAATCTTCTTTTTATTCTTAGCATGTAATACACCGACTGTTCTCACGCAATTTCAAGATTCTTATGAGGTGTCTCCGACTCAAGGTCAGCGAGGCAGTATTTCATTTTCCTTTGCTGGCAAATCAGCAGGCTTAGATAATTACATCATTTATTATGGTACAAAAATCCTTGACGATCCTTCTCTTGCATCAGATGATCAGGTATCCAAGGCAGTAATTTATACTGAAAAGGATGGACTCACAACAACAATAAAAGGACTACAAGAAGGGGAAAATCACTATATATGGGTCTACGCTCGTGCAAACAATGAAGTCATTAATAGCCTACCCATACAGACTGTATATCCTTATACCGTGATAAAAAATTATCAAGTACTTAACCTAGAAGGTCTCCCCGAAGCTACGTGGAATTCTGCCCGTGGAGCAGAAAGCTATAGTATTTTCAAAACGGCTAACACCTCCACTTCTATGCTGACAACAGACATTAAAGGAGAGAGTGCCAGTCTTGCTAATATGGGTTTAGGCAATCAAGAGGAAAGTTATATTATTGCCTATGATGCAGACGGAGATCTCTTAGCCGTCAGTGATTCTTACACTTATGACATCGCATTGAGTTTAACATTAAATCTCCAAGCGGGACAGTTTCCGTATTCATTAAAACTCGCATGGCGACAAGACGTTAATGCCGAAACCTATGAACTTATTTCGCACGAAGTAGATAGTACAGGCACGCTTATTCCATCCAGTGAACACATTTTCAACTTAGATGCCAGTATGTTGTTACAAAGCGAAGATCCTTCTAACCCTCGTTATATGCTTGAGTCTTATTTAGTACGCAATCTAGATATCAATAAAAGATATGTGTATCAGGTCAAAGGGAAAACGAGTCTAGGTGAAGAAAGCCAGCTTTCAGGTAAAGCTTATGGTTCTCCAAGAAGCACTTGGAACTTATCCCCTTATACAATTTCTCCTCCATCTAGCCCTTATGAAATAGGTCTTTCTTGGCCCAGAGAATATGCAAGTTTACAAGATTTAAACGGTAATTCCTTGTCTATTTTGTACGATAATCTCAGGTACAAAGTTACTTTCACTCGACCGACTACCGCCCCAGAAGTGGGTACTTCCATTGCGACTAGTTTTGTTTACAGCGATACAGCCAATGATTTAGCCTATGCAAATAGCTCTTATAATGTGAAGGTCGACGATAGCAGCAACGTTCCTGTTTATATACGTGATTCCACTGGTATTCGTGTAGAACCTTATGGTGTTAAATTGGAGCTTATAGGAGAAGAAAAAACATCTAAGAACGAAGTATTATTGGGAAGCTATACCAATAGCATTACGCCTGTTCCTATTGTCATTTCCAACCTCTCTTCGCAATTTGATGGAACAGACAAGTTGACTCTCAGCGCCCCTGTCCCCACAGCGACGTTGAAAAATTATTATCGTATTAGAAAAGATTCAGAATACGATGACATTCCTGATATAAGTACATTAACACCACTGCCAGCGGACAATATACTTGATTTTGCGCCTTCCGCTCCTCTTGAAAGTTTGTATAGTGAGCGCAATCTTCCGTACGAGGTATGGACAACACGCAATGGCGTCTACATCAATGTGGGTGCAGGCACAGCCAATGTTGAGGTCTCAAACAATCTTATTTTAAGCACTTTGGCTGATACCTTGCCCGGTTCGGTTTATCTTTCGTGGAATACCAGTTATACACGAGAGGGCGTCGGTTTTACACTGCAACAAAAAAGAACAAATGCACCCGATGAAGCATACTCTTGGACGACAGTGGCAGATATAGATTATACGGCTACGTCGTACACCATTTATGATATGGATCTTATTGACGAAGCATTAGGAAATGTAAGAATTAATTACGATATCAAATTAGTGCCTAAGACATGGCCCAAAGATGCTTCAACAGCTTATAGTGTTTTTCCTGCGAGCCAACTTCTGCTTGAAACGCCGACGCAAGTCAGTATGCCAGACGACCATACTCCTTTCAAAGTTCAGGTGAGCGACCAACAGATTTCCTCAGGCGTTACCACAACAATAGGCGATCTTACAAATCGTGACGGAACCACTTTCGCCAGTCATTTTGCAGGAGCGAATGCGCCCAAGATTCGATTTATTGTAGAGCGACCCTCTATACGTCCCAACGGTGTAGCCAAAACCTTTACTCAAGAAACAGCTACTTTTAGCAGCGGGAATTATCAAGAAGAGTTTAATGACGTAGAAAATGCAATTTTTCAAGACCTTATTGCAGGTAGAGCCTATGGTAACTCTTACAACGTCAAATACCAATTAGTTTACAAGAGTGGAACTCCTCAAGAACAAATCTTGGGCGAATCTCTGCAACTTCTTAATGTCAGTGGAGGTTATCTTAACCCTAGTTTTTTCACGGGTGGAGGAGACGACGACCTCTCTTTAACAGACGATGACGACGCAAAAATACAACCAAGAACATTTACAAAACTCTCTAGCAATAGTAATAATTACCAGATCATACACTACGTCGATTCAGGTGGCCATTCTGCCATTCCTGGTAAACCAACAGACTATGAACTTGAAAATTTCAGTACCAAACATCAGCTCGGTGGAACAAATCAACTAGGAGATGCTTTCCCTGATTCTGCAAGTGTTATGAGAGCAGAGGCAACTGTAAGTACTTATTATGTTCAGATCTACACCTATCGTATAAGCGATGATAAGCTAATAGGATCTAAACTGATATCTTACCCTTCAACAAATGTATTACAACCCATGTTTTTTTACGACACGTCTTTTCCTGCGGGAGGTACTCCCTTTAAGCACTGGTATATGCCTTATTTTGTAGATACCACCACTGATATCAGATATTATTTTTATGACTGGGGATACCGACCTCCTAATTCCTCTGGCCTTGCTTTTGTACCTTTGGAATGGTTTGATAACTTTAACATACATATAGCCATATTTCCACAGGTAGGCACAGGATTTGAAGGTAATTACCGCATTAAGAAAGGACAAAAGGTAACGGATATGGTAAATTTCTTTGAAGAATTCAACCACGGCGACCCCGTCTTTCCTACTCCTCAGTATGGAGGCATTAGTTTACACCTATCAGATTATGGATCTCCTGTTGCTGGCGGTATTGTTTTTGCTAAATGGGTAAGACACTATAACAACGCAGACACAATTAAATACGAAACCGTTGAACCATCTAATTATAATTATAGCAGATACTAGCCTACGCTTATGTTGTAGCACGTCTTTTATTAATAATCTTTATGCGCATTTTTTTATGAAGCGTTGAAATTACAGTTTAAATACTGTATATTTACCATAGTAATTACCGAATATTTACTGTAGAATTACAAATGATATGATCATCATATAATATCACAACCTTGAAACAAGGAGATTTAAGTGAAATATACACTATTCTTTTTCGAAATAATCCTGTTAATTTTTTTAGGGTGTACACCTGCTATTCTTCCTGAATCTACAGATTCTTATACCGCAGCTCCTACCCTCAATGAAC
>CAYRNA010000039.1:0-12537 GCA_964425555.1 uncultured Spirochaetales bacterium | reverse complement strand
ATGACTCCGTATCTGCTTTTGGGCATGCTTATTGCGGGAATTCTCAGCGTTGTCATGAAACCCACGTGGATAGCTCGTCACTTGGGTGGTAGAAATGTGCTTTCCATCGTCAAAAGTGCTTTATTTGGAGTGCCTCTGCCACTGTGTTCGTGTAGCGTTGTGCCGACCACGCAATACCTTGTCCGATCGGGCGCATCAAAGCCAGCAGCCATGTCTTTTTTGGTCGCCACTCCGCAAACGGGCGTTGACAGCATAGTCGCAACCTATGGATTACTGGGGCCTTTCTGGGCTATTTATAGGCCCATTGTTGCTTTCTTCTCAGGCTTATTATCAGGCATCTTAAATAAAATTTTCTTTAAAGAACGCCCACTAGCAGAACATTCCCATACAGAAAATGAAGCTTGTGCAAGCGATGAAAGCGAAGGCGAATGTTCCCACTGCGAAGTCGACCTCAAGCCCATTCCCAAAACGACCAAAGAAAAAATCAAAGAAGCCTATCACTATACCGTAGTGGAATTTTTAGACGAAATGTATCTGCGATTTTTGCTCGGCATCGTTTTGGCGGCGGCGATTTCTTATTTCATCCCCGACGATTTCGTCAACGATTCCATACTCGCCAACAAGTTTGTCGCAATGATTTTCATGCTTATCATTGGTTTGCCGCTCTATATTTGCTCGACGACCAGTATTCCCGTGGCGCTCGCTTTGCTCGCCAAAGGATTAAGCCCAGGAAGTATTTATGTCTTTTTGGTTGCTGGCCCTGCCACAAATATCGCCTCGCTGTTAATTTTGGGGAAGCTATTTGGCAAAAAAGAAACCATAGTGTTAACTTTCAGCGTCATTGTCTTTGCTCTATTGGGAGGCTGGGGACTTGATGCATTTGACACGCTCAACATCGTCGACCTCACCCCGCCCGCTAGCAGTATACACGCTCAGCCTTTATGGGAAAAAACGCTCAAAATTATGGGCATGATTATTTTCTCCATCATCTTATTTTTTACAATCATAAGAAATTTCAAAGCACACAAAGCCCAAAAGCAACAACCCTAACTAAGTCTTTTTCCCTAAATGCAATATCGCAAGTGGCACAAGATAGAGCGTCATCAGCGTTGAAAACAACAAGCCACCGGCCACCGCAATTCCCAGCGGCTGGATGATGCTGGAACCTTGCCCCAATCCTAAAGCAATGGGCAACATCCCTAAAAACGTTGTTGCCGTTGTAATTAAAATAGGCTTAAATCGCAACGCCACACATTTTTCCAAGAGATGCAATTTCTCTGTTGCATCCAAACCTGTATGTTTGCGAAAATGCTCTTTCAACAAATTCAGATAAAAATCTAACATAATAATGCTATTGTTCACAGCGACTCCACAAAGCAAAATAGCACCCAACATAGAATTTAAACTCAGGGTTGACCTGAACAACCACAGGCTCATAACAACCCCTATCAACGCAGGAGGTATAGCAATCAGCACGATGCACGGCTCTCGCAGTGAACCAAACTGAAAACACAACAGCAAGTAAATGAGAATAATAGAAACCAGAAGAGCTTGCCCCAGAGACTTGATAGAGCTGGTCAGATCGGGATTGGGATCGGGATAATTAAACAGCGAAGCATCAAATTCCTTGGCAAGATCCTCTTTGATTTGTGCGACAATTTCCAATTTTTTATTGGCACTTAAACCTTCTTCAAGCACTAAGCGCACCCTAAATTTCTTTTCGGCATTTTCAGAATAAAGAGTACTCACCGAGCTATCTCTAGTGACATCAAAGAAATGACTTGTAAGCACGTATTTATCTTGAACGATGAGCGGAAAATTGAGGAGAGAATCCAAGCTATCCAGATAGTCCTCGGGATATTTTGCCGCAACCTTAATTTTTTCACCGTCAAGGATAAATTCTAGGTTTGAGGTTCCCGAAAGCGCTATTCTAATCATTCTCGCTAAATTGGCTGACGACAAACCATTGCTTTCGAACACGCCTCGTCTGGGGCTGAAAACAAGGTCTTTGTTATAGCTGGGATAAGGGTCGAGCCGAGTCCAAACAATGTCATCGTAATCCTTCAAGAAATCACGTATTTTCAAAAGTATTTCACTCGCTTGCTCATCAGAGATAGTGTTCAGATTTATCTCCAAATCATAGCGTTCGGGCAAAGGTAATTCGGCAGGATCCCAGCTCTCAATTTCATAAGTGACATCGTCCGTCGAAGGAAACTCTTTTTTCAACTTCTCTATCAAACCCTTTACCTTCTTAGGATTTTTTACCTGATAAAAAACCAACAACGAAGACGTATAAGCGAATGAAAAGCTCTTCCCTTTCGGATGACTTTCGTCCTTGTATAAGTCCTTGTCTAATAGGGGGAGTACTTTTTTTTGAAATTCTGGCAAGTTGGTATTCAGCAGGACTCCTTGCTCTATTTCTTCGCTAAAGCTTTGGCTAATCACAATGAGGTCGCCGTTGGGAACGGGTAAAAATTCTTGTTGAATGCGGGGATAAATAACAAAGGATGCTGTCGCTACAAGCAATAAAAAAGAACCCACCAATATGATTTGCAAGGACTTGTGAGCCAATAATTGTTTCAGTGATTTGAGGTAATATTTCAACACAAATTCTACCCAATGTGTAAGCTTGTGCAAACGACTTTCCTTTTGCAAATTGTCCAATTTGAAGAACATATTGGCGAAAAGGGGGATAAATACGAGGGAAATAATCACCGAAAAAACTAAGCTAAAAATAACGGTCAAGGCTTGCTCGCCCAGTATGGCGGCGGAAAGAGGCGCTGTAAAAACAAGGGGCAGAAACACGAGAATGGACGTTAAGGTCGACACCGCTACTGCCGGCGCAACTTCCTTGGTCGCATCCATAATGACTTGTTTTTTCCTCGCTTTCCCGTCCCCGACGTTCGACGCCACGAGAGAAGCGTTCTCTTCGTTAAAAAGATCACGCATGCGCCTGTCTATATTTTCTATGACAACGATGGATGCGTCGACTATCATTCCCACTGAAAGCGCTATCCCTCCCAAAGAAATGAGGTTGATAGAAACGTTGAAAAATTTCATCAGCCAAAAACTTAATACGATGGAAAACGGCAAAGAGATGACAACGAGCAAGCTACTGCGCACTTGTCCCAGTGTCAATAAAATAATGGATACCGCTAAAAGAGCGCCCAAAAATCCTGACAGAAGTATGTTGTAAATCGCTTTGTTGATAAATTGAGCAGGGTCAATAATTGCATTATAAAAATAATCTGCGGGAAGCTCACCCGAGGCCACTGCTTCGTCAAAAATACGTTTTGTGTCCGTGGCAATCTGCCTGATATTGGCGCCACTTTTCGGCTGTACATAAAGCGCTAATACCTGTTGGTCATTGATACTGTAAACGGTTTTGGGCAGTTCGTAAGCGAAAGAAATATCCGCAATATCTTTGAGGCGAATACTTTGCCCGTTGCGTTCAGCGATAACAAGATTGCCAATTTGGTCAATGGAAAGGACGTCCGTATTGATGCGTATGCTAAAGGCATTGCGTCTGTCACCGTCTATCTTAATACTTCCCCCCGAAGACGCCAAATAACCATTGCTAAATACTGTATTCACGTCTGTTATACTTATTTTAGCAGCGAGCATAACTTCTGGCTTCAAAATGACTTTAACCGAAAGACGTTGCAAGGGCGAAAGTTCTACGTAATCAATATCTACGAGTTGTTGTTTGAGCTTGGGGACTAAGACACGTTTAACCGTCGCATAAACACTGCTCGGCTCGGCGCTGAGTGAACCAACCGACGACTGCAAACCGTTGCCCTCTGTTCCATCCGAAAAATACGACCTCACATTAAAATCTTTGGGCAATCTGTTTTTAATCACACTCGCCGCACTGATTGTCGCTGATTCTGCCTGCGTTTTGTCCGTATTCCACTTAAACGTCAAGAAAAACGTACTGCGGTTTCGCCTATAGGTGGCTGTGTACTTATCAATATTCGCCAACGCAGCAATATCCGTAATGATGTCAGCACCATAATCGCTTTCAAAATCTTGCGCGCTATAACCATTGTGGTTGATGCTCAAGTAAAACTGTATTCTCTGTGTTTGCGGATACAGCTGTATGGGTATCAGTTTGAGTTGATACAATCCGCCCAAAAAAAGGACGGTTAAAAAGAGTAAAAAAGGCGTTTTCCGTTTAAAAATAAAGTTCATCTCAATTCTCCCAAAGTGCTGAATGTGAGTTCGTTTTGCTCCATCTTATTTCTCACGAGGCTTACCTTGGCCTCCGCCTCCGCCTTTTGCTCGTTCCTTAGGCGGATAAGACTGCCCTTCTCTCAGCGAAGTGAGCGTCCCCGTTAAATATTCTTTGCCTTCGGCGGGTTTTTCTATGCGAGTATATCCGCCAAAAATTTCTAGGGGAACGATGGGTTGTAGCCTCAGCACTTGGTCGGCATTGCGCACCCAAATCGATGGCCCTATGCCCTGCTGGACAATGGCGGTGTTAGGCACAAAATAACCCTGTACCGCATTTGTCGTAATGTTGGCCGAAGCAAATCGCCCAAGCCATCGACTCGCACCCTGTTCCGCATTAATAGGAAAATGGATCTCGACGGTAAAAAGATTAGAACTATAATTCGGTTCCAACGATCGTAAGAAAACACTCCCTTCTAGCACGTCTTCGTTGAGGGTAACACTGACCTTATTTCCCGTCTGAATAAGATAGGCTTCCTTGTCGCTAATTGTTCCTTCCAGCTTCAGATAGCTTAAATCAATAATAGAAAGAACCAGCTGGCTCGCATTAATTTCTTGATTTACTTCCACCTGAATATTGCTGATAATACCATCAGAAAATGCCTTCACCACATTTTCATTGAAAGAACCCACCGTATTAATTTTAACCACGCTAAACAATTTCTGTCCCTTGCGCACTCGTTGTGATTCCTTAACGTACAGACGAGACAATCTCCCCTGAAAAGGACTGAGCATGGTGATAGAACTCGCAGGTTTGATACTGCCCAAAACGGGAACATTTTTTTGCTGTTCGCTCAATTCTATGGGAATAATTTCAATATCACGCTGAATGCCTTTTCCGCCTCTCCCTTTGCCGCCGCCACCTTGAGCTTCCAACAAAGACACAAGAAACACAAAATAAACAAATACCCACACAGACTTTTTTTTCATGACATTTCCCTCATACTCTATTTCATTTCCTTGTACTTTTTTGCCTCATTCTTACATGAATAAGATACCCAAATAATACGAATTTGCTACTTAATTTACCATTGCTCTTGTCATCATATTTCATTGTGACAACATTGTATGAATGGAATATGAAAATAGAATGTATTTATTTTCTTATATCGTATTTTCTGCATTTTATATAAACGACATATGAAATAATACCACGTGTTCTATGATCTTTTTATATTAAAAATTTCTCTACACACTTGCATAAGTGTTATGAAAGTTTACCTAATTATCTAAGGAGGGTCAAAATGAGTAAAAACCTTTAAAAGACCTTGTCGCAATGACTCATCTACCAAAATTGATTGTCCATTTCATGACATCTATTCAATAAAAAAATCTTTTATATATTTTGTTCTTGCATCATTTAATATTTTTTATATGTAAATAAACACCATCTCCCTTCTTCTTTCCGTAAAAAAACTTATTTTTTATAGAAAATCGACCGTAAAGAACTACACAAGCCTTTCATTGTTCATCTCTTATGCTCAAATGAAATTCCTTGTTAAAGGGTAGTAAATGGAAAATTTTATTGTTAAACGTAGCAAATCGGTTAGAACCAAAGTATTAATTATTACTTACTCATTTGCAATTATTCTTCTCAGCACTCTTGCTTTTTTTAACTATACTTACTTTTATAACACCATTATCACCAATACCGAAACGACAAGACAGGCCCTCTCTTTAAAGCTCAGCGAATCTTTTGCTCTCGAAAGCGAACAGCAGTATGAAGCCTTAGAGTCCGTTGCTCTTTTTATAGATTTAGGTAAAAATGAAACGGCTTATCGTCGCAACAATGATTATATGCAATGGGTTGAAAGCAAGAACGCAGGAAGGCTCTATTACACATGGCTTGACGGCACCACCTACAAAACGAGTCCTACGGGTGGAAATGTTGTTCCCAATTTTAATGCTCAAAACAAAGAGTGGTTCAGAAAAATAGTTGTAAACGGTGAAAGAAGAGCTTTAACCCAACCATTTTTATCTGAAAATAACGAACTGGTTGTCACAAGATCAATTCCCATCATGCGCAACAATAGAGTTTTAGGTGTGTTATCACGAGACGTTAAACTCTCGACCATCATTGATCTCGTCATCTCTTTTATCCCCGAAGACCTGAAGGATGGGAGCAACATTATTGAGCTGTCTTCGTTCTATATTTTAGCGGAAGATGGAAGACCGCTCAACAATACGGAAACACCTCTTTTCGGTGATATAGCCTTGAACTCTGGTGCTTCTTTAGGAAACTTGTCCTCTGGCGAAATGTTGAACATTGACAGCAAAGACTATGATCTTGTTCTCTCAAGTCTTGGCACTTGGCAAGCGGTGTCCTTATTTTCACACCAAACCATTGTCTCTGCCGCACAAAAAAGTGCCTTTTTTCCCATTCTTATTCTCCTCATCTGCACCGCAGGCCTCATAGCTTTGATGCACCTCATCTGTAACTATGCCTTTTCTCCTCTTGATAAAGTTAATTTATTCATTGAAGATTTGGTCTCGGGTGATGCAAACTTGACGCAAACCCTGCACTTTGAGAATAACAACGATGAAATCTCTCAATTTAGTACCCAATTCAGTCATTTTATAGACAAATTGCACGAAATGACTACGGGCATAAAAGCCATTGTCAAAGACACCGAGTCTAACGGCATAGAACTCAACAGCAATATGTCACAAATTTCTGGCGCAGTAGAAGAAAATTCTGCCACAATTACTAATCTTGCAAAATTTGTTGATCATTTGTCAAAACACGTTGCCGATGTCACCACGGGCAGCAATGAAATATCCACCAGCATTGAAGCGATGAAACAGCAGATAGAAGACGAAGCGAGCGCTGTCACCGAGTCGTCTGCAGCCGTTGAACAAATGGTCGCTACCATTAACAATATTGCCACTCTTGCCTCGCAACGCTCCACGCTCATGCATAAATTGTCTAGCATTTCTAAGAAAGGCGAAGAAAACATGAGCCTAACCGTTACAGAAATTTCATCCATTAACAAGGGTGTTACAGCGATTCAAGAGATCACCGTCATCATTCAAGGCATAGCCGATAAGATTAATCTGTTGGCAATGAACGCTGCAATTGAAGCGGCTCATGCGGGCGATGCTGGTCGAGGCTTTGCCGTCGTTGCCAGTGAAATCCGTACACTCGCAGAATCGACGACGACCAATTCGGCGCAAATTACTCAAAGCGTTAATAACATTACGTCTTCTGTACAAAGAGCCACAAATCAATCGCAAGAAACCAGTCAATCCATAGCCACCGTTTCCGCAGAAATGACTGTCTTGGAACAGGCTATGGGCGAGATCATTAACTCTATCACAGAAGTTTCTGAGGGTACAGAACAAGTCACTCAGGGCCTTGGTATACTGGTGACGACTTCTACAGAATCGAGGCGGCTCTCCACTGAAATAGAAGCGAAAACAAATGAAAATTTAAACAGCGTTGATCAAGTTTCAGAAGTAACCAGTGTGTTAACAAGCAATATGGATGAAATGCAAAAAGCTACCCTAGAAATTGTCAAAGGTATGACGGGGGTTAACGAGCTCACCCAAGAAAACTCCTCCTATGTCGATGATATTGCGGCAGGCATTAATAAGTTTAAAACTCATACCACTTAAACCGATCTCACGAATATTTAACCTGAGTAAAGAGGAAAACAATCCTAATGATCAAAAACATAAAGTCCATCAAAACTAAAATTATTACCTTTCCTGCAGCTCTGATTTTTGTGGCAATAGCGCTCATGCTCTTCTTAACCTATCAAAATTTGAGAAGCCTCGAAAAAGAAAATGATCTAAACTCATTAAGCAACCAGTCTTCTGAAATGAGCGAAGCTATCAATCTCTATCTTCAGAGTTCTTTTCAGACCATGCACAATATAGCGATTAACATTGATTTAAGTCGTGATTCCAATACTTATAGCATAAATAATAGTTACATGCAATGGATGATTAACAACACAAAAGCAACAGATGTTTATTATACATGGCCTAATGGCGATACCTTTCATTCGACCTCAAAAAGTGGCGAAATAACTCAAGATAATTCCATCAAAAAGAGAAGCCTATCGTGGTATACGACCATAGTGCAAAACAAGCTTGACAGAATATTAACATCCGCTTTCACAAATTCTGCGGGGGAACAAGTAGCAACCCTAGCGGTACCCATTATCCAAAACGGTAATATCGTCGGTGTTCTTGCACAAGAAATTGATCTTTTCGACCTCACTGTTTTTGTCGCCAACCTCACTCCTACTGAGATGCAAACCGTAGATTATATTATTGTAGACTCAGAGAGAAAAATTTTCTCTGCTCCTAGCTCGAGTACAATGAGCAACTCTCTCAGTACTATCTATCCACAATTAAAAGATCATCATGTGGGAGATACGACGATGGTTAATGGTGAGCCGTACTACTTGCATATTCAAGACTTAGAAAATGGCTTGTCCTTATGGTCTTTGGAACCCCAACTTCATGTCACCGAAAAGGCTAATGAGTATTTGAGTAGAGCCCTCATTATCGTTTTAGCTCTGCTGGTGCTAGCCATAGCATTTATGATGCCGACCACCAATGCCATTATAAAGCCTCTTGTGCAGGCTTGTGATTTTTCCAAAACTTTAGCCGCTGGCGGAGGCGATTTAACGCAAACTTTACGTCTAAAATCACAAGATGAAGTGGGCTTGCTCAGTCATGGTTTTAGCAATTTCATAGATAAATTGCACGACACCATTTCTGCCATCAAAAATACGGCGAAAAATACCGAACGCAACGGTTTAGACCTCAATAATAACATGGTGCAAATCTCTGGAGCCGTTGAGGAAAATTCCGCCACAATTACCAGTCTCGCAAAATTTATTGGACACCTCAGCAAACACGTTGAAGATGTAACGACTGGTAGCAACGAAATTTCCACCAGCATTGACGCCATGAAACAGCAGATAGAAAACGAGGCCAACGCCGTAACGCAATCATCTGCTGCTGTCGAACAGATGGTTTCCACCATTAATAACATCGCCAATCTTGCCTCACAGCGCACAAAAATGATGCAAGAACTCAGTAAGATTTCTGCTAAAGGTGAAGAAAACATGAGGTTGACTGTCACCGAAATTTCATCCATTAATAAGGGTGTTACAGCGATTCAAGAAATCACCGTCATCATTCAAGGCATAGCCGATAAGATTAATCTGTTGGCAATGAACGCTGCAATTGAAGCGGCTCATGCGGGCGATGCTGGTCGAGGCTTTGCCGTCGTTGCCAGTGAAATCCGTACACTCGCAGAATCGACGACGACCAATTCGGCGCAAATTACCCAAAGCGTCAACAACATTACATCGTCTGTACAAAGAGCCACAGATCAATCGCAAGAAACCAGCGAATCCATAGCCACCGTTTCCTCAGAAATGAGCACGCTAGAAAAAGCCATGGGCGAGATCATCAACTCTATCACAGAGGTTTCCAATGGAACAGAACAAGTCACCGAGGCCCTTGGCATACTCGTTTCAACTTCGACGGAATCAAAACGGATATCTACTGAAATAGAAGCGAAAACAAATGGAAATTTGAACAGCGTCGATCAGGTCTCAGAAGTAACCAGCATATTGGCTAGCAATATGGACGAAATGCAAAAAGCTACCAAAGAAATAGTCAACGGCGTACTAGGCATAAACAACCTCACGCAAACCAATACTAACAATTTGAAGCGCATTGTTGCCGGAATTTCAAAATTTAAAACAACAGAATAAGAACGGCCTCTTATCCTACATCCTCATCACTCCCCCTTCTTCTAGCATAAAGAACTAAGACCTCTGGAATATCACCGATTTCCTATCTTTAAATAAATAGATTGACAAACGCATTTTTGTGTGTTAGGATTAAATAAAAAATCTATTATAAAATCAAGAGAGGAAGATATGTCACAGATAAAAGTCACTGTTTGGAATGAGTTCCGCCACGAAGCAAAAGAAGGCAAGCCCAAAAAAGTTTACCCCGAGGGCATACATCATTGTATCGCTCATTTTCTTTCCCATGATCCCAGTTTTCTACCACACACCGCCACTTTAGACGAAGATCAACACGGCTTGACCGACGAGGTTCTGGCGCAAACCGATGTATTGCTCTGGTGGGGACACATGGCCCACGACGAAGTAGATGATGCCATCGTAGAAAAAGTAGTGCAGCGAGTCTGGCAAGGAATGGGCCTTATCATTTTGCATTCTGGTCATTATTCTAAAGTTTTTAAGCGTCTCATGGGTACAAGCTGTTCTTTGGCTTGGCGAGAAGAAGGCGAACCCGCCGAACGCATCTGGGCTTGTAATCCCGCTCACCCCATTGTAAAAGGCTTACCACGAGTGATTGATCTGCCTCATACAGAAATGTACGGCGAGCCTTTTGTTGTACCCGAACCCCAAGAAACCGTTTTTATCAGCTGGTTCGATTCTGGCGAAGTTTTCCGCTCTGGCCTCACCTACAAAAGAGGCGCGGGCAATATCTTTTATTTCCGCCCTGGTCACGAAACCTTCCCCGTCTACTATCATCCACAGATTCAACAAATAATTAAAAATGCTATTCGTTGGGCTTACAACGAACAAACTTGGCAAGATGTCACCGAAGCGCCAGAAAGAGACGCTTTTTGGAAGGAGAAATAATAATGGTAAGAGTTGGAGTAATTGGCCTAGGTTTTATGGGCTATAATACAGCGAAAACAATTCACGAACTCAACGGTTGCGAAATTACCGCCGCCTGCGATACAAACGCAACCATGGTCGCACAATTCTGTGAAGAAATCGGTGCCCAAGGGTTCAGCGACTACAATGCAATGTTTGCGAGCGGTGCAATTGATGCCGTTTACAACTGTACCCCCGACGCCTTGCACAAACCCATTGCCCTCGCCGCATTCAAAGCAGGAATACACGTTTTCAGCGAAAAACCCCTTGCAGAAAATAGCCCCAACGCCGACGAAATGGCCGCCGCCGCTCAAAAGAGTGCCTTGGTCAATATGGTCAACTTTACCTATAGAAATTCTTCGGCCTTATATCAGGTGAAAGAATTGGTCGAAGCAGGCGAATTGGGCGAAATTGTTCATGTTGAAGGCCACTATTTGCAAGACTGGCTCAGCAACGGTTCGTGGAAAGAAGAAGATGCCTTCCAGTGGCGTTTGGCAAGCGAATACGGTAGCCTCGGAACCTTGGGAGACACGGGAGTTCACGCCTTGGACTTTGCGACCTTCCCCGTAGGCAAAATCACGTCATTGCAATGCAAGCTCCACACTTTCGAAAATCTCAAAGGCAAAACTTTTGGCAAATATACTTTAGATGCCAACGATTCTGCCCTTGTCAGCGTCCAGTTTGAAAACGGCGCCTTGGGAACGATACACGCCACCCGCTGGGCGACGGGAAAAGCCAACTCTGTCGGTCTTGAAATTTATGGCACAAAAGGGGCTGTAAAAATAGACTTGGATAACGGTTACGACCAGTATGAAATCTGCGAAGCACCCACAGCCAAAGATTGGCGTAACAGCAATTTTTACACTGTTCGCACCAAGACATTACCCATTGTTGCCCAACGTTTTGTTCAAGCAATAGCCGCAAAAAAGACAGACTTTGAGCCTGATTTTGCTCGTGGTGCTGAGATACAGAAACTACTGGATTTATGTTTAGAATCAGACAAACAACAACGCTGGTTAGACGTAAAATAACAATTATCACACAAGAAAGGACATAATTATGAAAAAGATACTCTGTTTAACAATGGTGCTATTCGCTCTTATCGGGTGTGCAAAAAAAGAACTAGCTAGTACAAAAAATGGCAGCGCCGAAAGCGTCTCATGGGATGGCTCTGACTATAATTTTGAAGAAGGTGCGAGCCTGACCCTATGGTTTGATAGCGAAGAATACCTTGAAGCTATCGCTCTAAAATGGGCGGAAGATTTCCCACAGATTCCACTAGAAACTGATGTTGTTGGCTCCACTGACACTCACCCCAAAATGATACTTGATGGCCCCGCAGGTCTCGGACCTGATGTATTTATACAACCGCATGATACCATTGTCACTTCTTACCAAGACGGCATTTTATTGCCCTTCGGAGAATATACTTCTTATATTAAAGAAAACTTTCTCGAGAACTCTGTTCAAAGTGCAGAAATGGGCAATAAGCTTTATGGTATCCCTCTATCTGTAGAAAACATTGCCCTTTTTTATAACAAAGATTTTGTGCAAACGCCCGTTCAAACATGGGAAGAAATGATAGCTTATGCTCAAGAGTTTAACAATCCTAGTGAAAATAAATGGGCCATTCGCTTTAGCCCTAATA
>CAYRNA010000038.1:0-12544 GCA_964425555.1 uncultured Spirochaetales bacterium | reverse complement strand
CATACTTTTTCTCATTAATGAAATGCCCAAGGGGAATATCTTCATTTATCATTAACACAGGCTCGTCCTGTATGGGAGAAAGTATGGATATTATCAAAAAATATTTTTTAATGCCAGAACGTCACACTAACTATAAAATCGAAATCATTGCTGGTTTCATCACCTACATCAGTGCTATTTATGCCGTTGTAGTCCACCCCGCTATTTTGAGCGAAACGGGTATGGACAGAGATGCCCTTGTAATGGTCACCTGCATCGCCTTTGCCATAGGTTCCCTGTTGTCAGCGTTTCTAGCTAAAGCACCGCTGATTCTGGGACCGGGTATGGGACTCAACGCCTTTTTCACCTACACCCTCGTTCTAGGACAAGGTATAGCGTGGCAAACAGCCTTGGGCATAGTATTCTTATCAGGTGTATTTTTCTTTATTCTAACCGCCACAGGTTTACGAAAAAAAATACTTTCTGCAATTCCGCAAGAACTCAGACATTCTATTAGCGTGGGTATAGGGCTCTTCATCACCTTTATTGGACTGAGGGGAATGGGTGTTATCGTGGGGAATAGCGCGACGCTCGTCAGCTTAGGCAAAGGAACAGCTCCAACTTTATTGGCACTAGGATGTCTTCTGCTTATTTTCATATTGGAACTCAGAAAGGTAAGAGGCTCTATTTTAATCAGCATCATTCTTTCTTTTATAGTGGGCATAGTTTTCAATATTATTGCTCTCCCAGCGTCCATTGTTTCAACCTTGCCTAGCATTGAACCCATTTTCCTCAAGCTCGATATTGTTGCGGCGTTAAAATGGTCATTGCTCGCACCGCTGTTCACCTTTTTATTCATCGATATGTTTGATTCTATAGGTACACTCATAGGTTGTTATCAACTGATGGATATGAACGATGGAGAAGAAAGAGAAAAATCTATACAACGCTCTCTTTTTGCCGATTCAACGGCAACTATCATCGGCGCCCTACTGGGAACATCTACCGTCACCACCTACACAGAATCAGGCACAGGGATAGCCGCTGGTGGACGTACAGGAATAACCAGTTTAACCGCAGCCGTGTTATTTTTAATCACACCTTTTTTCACACCGCTTATCACCGCCATTCCTGGTTATTTAGCCTCAACGGGGCTTGTATTGGTTGGATTGATGATTTTCAAAGAAATTCTTCACCTCGACCTCAAGGATATGCGCACCTCCATCCCAGCTTTTATTACCATTTTTATGATGCCTTTGACTTACAGTATCAGCATAGGACTCAGTTTTGGTTTTATTAGTTATGTCATCGCCAACATCATCAGTCCCAACGGCAATAAGATCAATATCACACTGTGGATTATTACTTTATGGTCTGTGTTAAATCTTGTACAGAGCATGGGAGTATAAGCAAAATAATATAAAATTAGGATAATGATTTATAGTTTTTATCCTAATTTTATGTATAATCTAGGCTTATATTTATTTTATAAGGAGCTAGTAAATGAGCGTAGAAGATGGAATAGTGGATTTTGGTCCGCTAGCTAATTTAATTGGAGTTTGGAAAGGTGATAAAGGCGTAGATCTTGCACCAGATTCAGAAATAGGCACAGAAAAAAACCCTTTTTATGAAGAAATCACCTGTGAAGGTCTGGGAACATATGTAACAAATGGCGAAGAGCAAAATATTGCCGCAATATTTTATCATCAGCATGTTTTCAGAAAATCAAATGACGAAGAATTTCACAATCAGTGTGGTTATTTCATGTGGGATGCAGCCAATAAAGTGATCATGCATTCTCTCAGCATTCCTAGAGCAATGAATCTTGTTGCAGGTGCTACCTATAACGGCGAAACAGACAAAGATGGCAATGTTGTTTTTGAATTGAAAGCAGGAATAGACAACCCCGATTGGCAAATATCACAATCGCCTTATTTGCAAGAAAAAGCCAAAACAACAGAATTTACCTACAAAGCAACGCTTGGTAAAGATACTTTCTCTTACTCTGAGTTGACTCTGATTAATATTTACGGTGAAAGAGATTTCCGCCACGTAGATACAAGTAAACTCACTAAAGTAAAATAGTCTTTATTTATAGGCTGTTTATCTTAGTTTGTCTGCCTTTCTTTTTATCGAAGAAAGGCAGCGACGAACACAAAATCATCCGTTTTATTTCGTCTCATCTTTTACTTTTATACCTCGTAAAAGCATTTGATTCAAAAACTCTTCTTTCTTAAGCTTCTTGAGTTTGATCACTGAGCCTCGCTTACCATCTTTATAAAAAAATCTAATTTTACCGAAATTTTGTAGCTGTAAAAATGCAATATCGCTGAGCAATATAACCTCGTATTCTGCCCTATCATTATGATAAATACGCAAATTATTCATGCGTAAAACCACGTAATCTTTTTTGAGTGAAATAATAAAAGCGACGATTATTCCCACAAAATAACAAAACGCCATCACAAACACAAAAAAGTAAGCTTGCACAAGCACAGGACCCATCATCCAATAGAGATAAAGATAAAATAAAATAGGAGTAAGACTGAGAAATAAGTTTAAACAAACGATTTTACGCCTATGTTTTGCTGTAAAAAGCGTGTTTTCCACTGTTTAAATCTCTATCGCATGTTGGGTGAAAAAATCTTGATAAGAAGAAATGGAAATATTAAACTTTCTTGCTTTTTCTAATTTACTCGAAGTTCCATCCACGTCATCGCATAAAACAAGGCTAACGTCTTTGGTTACGCTCGTGTTCAGAGAATAATCCAGCGCCTGCAAATAACGCTTGAGTTCTTCACGGCTTAATTTTTTGTCGTTGACAATGGCCTTGCCCGTCGCCACAATTTTCAGTTCATTGCTCTCGACGAATACGTCATCATAAATATCCAGTTCGGCGACAAGTTCTTGCACTAAAATCTTATTTTTTTCTTGGTCACGCCAACGGATAAGATTTTGCCCAATAACATAATCGGCATCATTAAACTCGTAAAAATCGGTCATGCTCTGAATATTTAACTTTCTGACGCTTTTTTTCTGCACTAAAGGAATGCCTAGAGCGACAATAAATTCACTGACGCTCATGCTTTTAGCGGCTTGTTGTTCTTGGATGAAATTGGTGACTTTTTTCTCTTGAAAGCCTTCCAACTTGTACAAATCATCGGCTTTGATGCGATAAAGATCTGTGATGCTTTTAATGAGCTGATTGTCGACGAGCGTTTTAATGGTTTTTTCAGCGATATTTTTCATGTCTCTTTGCTTAATCCAAAACACGATTTGCTTCACCACCATTTCGGGACAAGTTATATTGCTACACACGAGATGTACGCCCTTTTCCTCAAGGAGACCTCCGCAACTCGGACAAATTGTCGGCGTCGTTACGGGTGATAAATCGGCTGAAACCGTCTCTGTATCAAGATGATTGGCACTCAAATTTTCGCTCACAAAAGGAATCACATCATTGGCACGCTCTACAAATAATTCATCGCCTATTTGCAGGTGTAAATTCAGCACGTTCTGATAATTATTGAGGGTGGCGCGTTCTATTTTTGCCCCGCCCAGCATCAACGGCTCAAAGATGGCAGTCGGCACAAGCATGCCAAGACGGCTAATATTCCATTCTATTTCTTTTAAGCGTGTCACACCTCCCACCGAGGGGGGCTTAATGGCGATGGCAAAATGGTGGTGGTGATCGACAACCCAACGCGCATCTATGGCTTCGTGCAATTTATTGTCATTGACGCACAGCACCATTCCATCTGTTTCGTAGGGCCATTGTGTGCGTAAATCTTCAAGATATTGGACAAATTTCTGCTGAATACTCTCATAATTATTCACCAAGGCAACCTGAGGAATCAAGAAACCGAGCCTCTTCAGGCATTTTAATTTATCACTTTCGTAACGAAATTTTTCACGTAATTCTTCGCTATAAAATTGCATCTGATAAGCAACGAGATGGATGTATTTGCTGTCTTCTCGCTTTTCTTTACGATTAATCAGCCCGGAACAATTGTTACGCAGTGGTTTGTTTTGTATGTCAAATGCTGTATTTTTGGGTAAATATAACTCGCCTCTGACTTCAAACTCACCCTTTAAATTGACCTGACTGGGAATGCTGTCGCAATACGAAGCAAGGTGGCTTATATTCTGCCCGATTTCGCCGTCGCCTCTTGTCGCAATATATTGCAATTGACCTTCTTTGTAAAATAAGGTAGCCGAAATACCATCGACTTTGGGTTCTAAAATAAATTCGATATCAGGCAAATCAAGGCGTTTCAGCCACGGCAACAATTCTTCTACTTTCTTTACTTTATCTAAAGAACGCATGACTTTTTTGTGCTTAATTTTGCCCGATTCGAGCAGAGCATCAGTCGACGCAAGATTGACACTCGTTCCCACTTGGCGAAAGTAAGCATGCTGGGGAGCGAGATCTCGTAGTTGCTCTTCGAGATTGTCAAAATCACCGTCACTCAGCAAAGGCTCATCACTATTGTAATAAGCCTCACGAGCTTCGGTTAATTGTAGTACTAAGGAGTCTACCTGTTCTTGCGTTGTGGACATAGCATGCTATTATTTTCGACCAATGCGCATGGGCGTTGGCTCCGAACTTTCTCCGTGCAAAGCCGCAAACTCTTTGAGCAATTTTTGCTCTTTTGCATTCAACTTTTTGGGAGTGACAACAACAAATTCAACGTACAAATCACCACGTGCACTCTCTCTATTGACATAGGGCATGCCCGCAGAACGTATTCTTTGTAAGCTACCTGTTTGCAAGCCTGCCGTAATTTTCAATTTTATGCGTTTACCATCAATGCCTTTGACAAAAATTTCTCCACCCAAAGTGGCTTGCGTAAAACTAATGGGAAGACGTGTATATAAATTATTGTCTTCTCTGTCAAAATATGCGTGCTCTCTCACCGATATAAAAAGGTATAAGTCGCCCGCTTGACTGCCGTGTTGACCCACGTTACCGTGACCCGTCGCCCTAATATTTTGGCCCTCGGCAATACCTGCTGGTATAGTAATATTGAGTGTTTCTTTCTTTGGTCTGCGACCTTGTCCGCCACAAGAGCGACACGGTTTTTCTATGACAGTTCCCCGCCCTTGACAACGGCTACAAGCTCGTGCAAACTGAAAAAATCCAGAGCTTTGTCGCACTTGTCCTTGTCCGTGACAAACGCTACACGTTTTTTCACTCGAACCTGCTGCGGCACCAGAACCATGACAATCCTCACAGCTCGCTTCGCGCTCAAAAGTAATTTCTTTTTTGATACCTGTAAAAGCTTCTTCTAAAGAAACTTGTACATTGTAACGTAAGTCGTTGCCTTTTGCACTGCGACTACGGCCTCCGCCACCGCCGCCCTCTCCAAAGAAAGAACCGAAAATATCTGAAAATCCTGTTCCGCCAAAAATATCTTCAAAACCTTGAAATGCGGATTCATGAAATTGCGGACCACCAGAATTATTCACACCAGCATGACCAAATTGGTCATAAGCTTGACGTTTAGTCGTATCGGACAACACTTCGTAGGCTTCGGTTGCTTCTTTAAATTTACCTTCTGCTTCAGCATTACCTGCGTTTTTATCGGGGTGATACTTGATCGCTAATTTACGATACGCACCCTTGATAGCACTACTCTCAGCGCCTTTTTCAACACCCAGAATTTCATAATAATCTCTTTTACTCGCCACAATTGCACTCTTTTCTATCTAAGATTTTGGTTGATTTATAGTCTATTATATCTGCATTATACTTGCAAAACTCAGAACAACATTATACGAAAGAGAGAGTGTAAATGAAATACACTCTCTCTAATAAGCATACTAAAAAAGAGACTACTTATCGTCAACCACTTCAAATTCGGCATCTTGCACATCATCTGCGCCCGCTGCTGAATCAGGTGCAGCATCGCCTTGCGGAGCACCTTCTTGTGGTTGAGTCTTGTACATTTCTTCAGCCATTTTTTGAGAAGCTTGTGTCAAGGCTTCCGTTTTTGCTTTAATATCTTCTGTATCATCACCGTCTTTGACAGCTTTGAGATCTTCTAAAGCAGTTTCTATTGCAGTTTTATCTTCTGCAGAAATCTTATCACCAAAATCAGTCAGACTTTTTTCTGTTGAATAAATCAGAGTTTCTGCCAAGTTTTTTACTTCAACTTTCTCTTTTGCCAACTTATCTTTGTCTGCATTGGCTTCAGCGTCAGCAACCATTTGGTTGATTTCGTCTTCGCTCAAACCAGAAGATGACTCAATGCGTATTTTTTGCTCTTGACCCGTGCCCAAATCTTTGGCAGAAACATGAACAATACCGTTGGCGTCTATGTCAAAGCTTACTTCAATTTGAGGAACGCCTCTGGGTGCCGAAGGAATACCCACTAAGTCAAAACGACCCAAAGTTCTGTTGTCCACAGCCATTTGTCTCTCACCTTGCAGTACGTGTATACTTACAGCGGTTTGATTATTGGCAGCCGTAGAAAACACTTGGCTTTTTTTGGTAGGAATGGTTGTGTTACGCTCTATCAATCGTGTAGAAATTCCGCCTTCGGTTTCTATTCCCAAAGAAAGTGGAGTAACATCAAGCAAGAGAACATCATTAACGTCGCCGCCCAAAACACCGCCTTGAATCGCTGCACCCATGGCTACAACTTCGTCGGGGTTCACACCTTTATGCGGTTCTTTTTGGAAAAGTGCTTTCACCATTTCTTGCACCGCAGGGATACGAGTTGAACCACCCACCAAAATAATTTCATCGATATCGGCAGGTTTTAATCCCGCATCATCCAAGGCTTTTTGACAAGGCACTTTAGAACGTTGAACCAAATCGCTTGTCATTTTATCAAATTGGGCTCTCGACAAAGTATATTGTAAATGCTTAGGACCGTTGGCATCCGCTGTAATAAAGGGCAAGTTGATGTCTGTAGATTGCGAAGATGATAGTTCTTTTTTCGCTTTTTCGGCGGCCTCTTTAAGGCGTTGTAGTACGGCTTTGTCTTTACTCAAATCTATGGACTGATCTTTTTGAAAGCTCGATACAAGCCAATCAATAATGACTTGATCAAAGTTATCACCACCCAAATGAGTGTCTCCGTTGGTTGCTTTTACTTCAAAAACACCGTCGCCTAACTCAAGGATGGAAATATCAAATGTACCCCCACCAAGGTCGTAAACCGCTATGGTTTCATTTTTATTGCCATCACCTATACCATAGGCAAGAGCTGCAGCAGTCGGCTCGTTAACAATACGCTTAACATCAAGACCGGCAATACGACCCGCATCTTTTGTTGCTTGTCTTTGAGCATCGTTGAAGTATGCAGGAACAGTCACGACAGCTTCCGTTACGGTTTCACCCAAATAATCTTCGGCGGTTTCTTTCATTTTTTGCAGAATCATGGCCGAAAGTTCGGGCGCAGAATAATCTTTGTCTCTGATGTTGATGCGCACATCGCCATTGCTATCTTTAACAGTATAAGGCATTTTGCTCGCTTCATTTTTCACTTCAGCGTAGCTATGACCCATAAATCTTTTTACAGAATAAATGGTGTCGAGGGGGTTGGTTACCATCATGTTTTTGGCAGGTTGCCCTATGAATCTTTCGTTTTTATCGTTGTAAGAAATCATAGAAGGTGTCGTTCTGTTGCCTTCAAGGTTGGCAATAACGGTGGGTTGTCCCCCCTCCATTACAGACACGCATGAGTTTGTCGTTCCTAAGTCTATTCCTATTATTTTTCCCATTATCTTTTCTCCCAATTTATAATATATATTTTTACAATTTTATTTTTTAATTATTATTCGTTTTCTTTCTTGCTCGGCGGTATGGCAACGCTGACCTTGGCGGTTCGTATCACCCTATCATAAAGCTTGTAGCCACGTTGAAATTCCTGCTCGACCGTCGCCGTTTCAACGCCGTCTTTTTCCACTTGCGTTAAAGCTTCATGCACATTAGGATCGTATTCACAGCCCACGCCAGCAACGACTTCTATATGCCCTTTTTCTTCTAGCACTTGCGTTAATTGTTTGGCGACAATATCTATGCCATCTTTAAAAGACGTCAAATCTTCTGCCGTTTCCGCTGCAACTAAGGCTCGCTCAAAATTATCCACAACTTCTAAAATTGCTGCCAATAAATCTTGATTGGCATATTTTAATTGATCTTGCTTTTCTTTTTGCATACGCTTACGAAAATTTTCAAAATCGGCATGCTTGCGCAAATAACTGTCTTTGTGCGTTTCAATCTCTGCTAATAAATTTGTATTGAGTTCAGCAATTTTAATCATTTCCTGTTCTAGTTGTTCTATTTCTGATAATTCAACATCATCAGCTTGACTTTCGAACTTTTCTTCAACATTTTCGATATCAGATTTAATGTCAGAGTTATTCTCAACGTCTTTCTTTTTCGTCATATAAAAATTCCTTTCCTTACCTCAACAAGAGGTCTACATAAATACTAGATGCTATTTCCGTGCCAAAAAATAAATTCTCAAAACGGCAAAGAAGTATTAAAAACCATCTTATCCTTTTCATCACACTGCGTATAGGGAAGAAAAAACAGCTTTAAAATAAAGATTAAAGGACAAAATGTGTCATTAAAATACAAAAAGATTAGTCTTTTTTTCGCGGTGCGTCATAATGACTCAGTCAAATTAAAGAAAGCAATCAAAATGACTCTTTTCTTTTTTTAAAAAAAATTAAAAAAGTTTTAAAAAAGTTTGCACAAAAGAAATATATTGACATAAATAAAAATAATCCCTATCATTTTTCACAGAAGAAGCTTCAGGGCAGGGTGCAATTCCCGACCGGCGGTATAGTCCGCGACCTTAGTCTGACTAAGTTGAACTGGTGAAATTCCAGTACCGACAGTAACATTCAAGTATTTGCGAATATGAGAATGAAGTCTGGATGAGAGAAGTTGCATAAAAATTAAAATCTTCCGTGCTTATACGCATAGATTAGAATTTGCCCTGTTTCTTTGTAATTTTTCAAAGTGAGAGGGATTTATTATGAATTCAATTGAAGGAAGTTTTTCAGGAAAAGGTCTTAAGATCGCCATAGTTTGCGGTCGATTTAACGAATTAATCACAAGCAAGCTCTTAGGGGCATGCGAAGATGGCCTCATACGTCACGATGTAAAATCAAGCGACATTGATGTTGCGTGGGTTCCCGGTGCATTTGAAATGCCACTGGTGGCGCAGGCGCTTGCCAACACCAAAAAATACGATGGTATTATTACTCTGGGCGCTGTGATTCGTGGTTCAACCCCACATTTTGATTATGTTTGTTCAGAAGTGGCAAAAGGTATTTCACGCATTAATTTGGATACGGGCATACCTGTTATCTTTGGTGTTCTGACCACAAATTCTATAGAACAAGCCATAGAAAGAGCTGGTACAAAGGCAGGAAACAAGGGCTTTGATTGCGCCATGGCTGTGCTTGAAATGGCTAATCTTGTCAAACAAATCTAGACCTTAAACCACCATGCTGGAAAATATTCATCAGGCACGAGACTCTGCTCATTTAGAAAAAAATGACGCCTATTTCATGCAAAAAGCAATAGGTTTAGCTCAAAAAGGAATAGGATATGTCAATCCTAATCCTCTTGTCGGTGCCGTGGTGACATGGACGGATGACGAACAAAACACCCTCATCATTGGTCAGGGATACCATCAATATTATGGTGGGCCCCACGCAGAAGTCTACGCCATTGATGAGGCCGTGGCATATCAAAAAAATCATCCCGAGCTTAGTATCAGTCTCGACACAGCCAGTATTTATGTGACGCTGGAACCCTGTTCGCATACGGGGCTTACTCCACCTTGTGCAAAAAAAATCATTCCCCACAAATTTGCTCGCTGTATTATTGCCTCACTCGACCCTAATCCTCAGGTAGCAGGAAGGGGTCTTGCCTTGCTTGAAGCCGCTGGAATAGCCGTCACTTTAGGCGTATGCCAGCAAGAAGCCATGCAATTAAACAGAGTTTTTTTCCACTATATCACGCAACACAAGGCCTATTTATTCTTAAAGACAGCCATCACCTTGGACGGGAAAATAGCCACGCACAACGGTGATTCAAAGTGGATTAGCAATGATCTTGCCAGAGAAAAAGTGCAGTGGTTGAGGCACCGTTATAGCGCCATTATGGTCGGCATACAAACCGTCATCAAAGACGACCCTGCCCTTCTCAACCGACAAGCAAGTTATACGCATCCTGTTCGCATTGTGCTAGATAGTGCCTTAAGAATTCCTTTAGACGCCAGAGTACTTCAGCAAAAATCCGCTGAAAAAACCAGAACCATCATCATCACTTCTCAGAAAATGGCAGACTCTGATCAGCATCACAAGCTCAGCGATTTAGGAGCGGAATTCATCTTTTTAGCTGGGAATCGTTTTTTATGGCATGACATGCTCACAGCCTTAGCCGCTCATAAAATCGATAGCGTCTTACTTGAAGGTGGCGCCAGCCTCATTTCGCAAGCATTTGAACAAGACGCCGTACAAGAAGGCATGATTTTTATTGCGCCCAAAATTGTCGGAGACGGGGACGCTATCGCCTTCATTTCAGGGAGAAAAGCCCATTCTATCGACGATAGCTTAAATTTAAAGAATGTGAAATATCAGAATTATAACGACAATATTTGCCTAGAATTTTATCAAGGCGAGGACGCAATATGTTTACAGGATTAGTCGAAGAAATCGGTCACGTCCAGCAGTTACATTCCAGTACTGATTCCATGCAAATCACAATACGATGCAGCAAGGTTGTAGAGCAGGCACGCATTGGGGATAGCATTATGACTAACGGCGTTTGTCTCACCGCCATAGAAATAGGCGCGCATTATTTTATTGCCGACGTGATGCACGAAAGTCTCAAGCGCTCAACGCTGGGTTCATTGACAGTGGGTAGCCCCGTCAACCTCGAAAAATCGCTGACGCTGCAAACTTTTCTCGGCGGTCATTTGGTGACGGGCGATGTCGATTGTCAGGGCCAAATCTCGCATATCGTCGCCGATGGCATCGCTAAAATTTATAGCATCACACCCGACAACAAAGAACTGCTCAAATTTATTGTCGACAAAGGTCGCATCAGCATAGACGGCGCCAGTCTCACCGTTATGCAGGTCGCTTCATCGTATTTTTCTGTTTCGCTCATTCCCCACACTCTTGAAAACATTATTATGGGCGACAAAAATGAAGGCGATAAAGTTAACCTAGAATTTGATCTGATCGCAAAACACATAGAAAAACTATTGAATTTCAACTCACAAGATAAAGCACAAAATAACACAAAAGAATCCACTCTCACTCTTCATACTCTATTAGAACAGGGTTTCATGTAAACAAAAGGTAAGAATCTCATGCTAGATAAAATAGAAGACGCCATCAAAGATATACAAAACGGTCAAATGGTCATCGTTGTAGACGATGAAAATAGAGAGAATGAAGGCGACCTTGTCTGTGCTGCGGAAAATGCCAACTACAGCAACATTAACAAGATGACAAAACTCGCTAAAGGCCTTATTTGTGTGCCTATGAGCGCGCAAAGAGCTGCCCAACTCAAGCTTTCGCCCATGGTTGATGTTAACACAGACGCAAACGGCACAGCTTTTACCGTCAGTGTCGACGCTTACGAAGGAACGACCACGGGAATCTCTGTTGGCGAAAGACTCAAGACCATTCACGACCTAGCCAATGCCGACAAAAAAGCCGCAGATTTCCGCCGCCCCGGTCACCTCTTCCCACTCATAGCCCGAGAAGGAGGCGTTCTTGTGCGTGACGGACACACTGAAGCCGCTGTTGACCTCGCCAAACTCGCTGGCTTAAGCCCCGTCGGCGTCATTTGCGAAATACTCAACGACGACGGCACCATGGCACGCCTCCCCCAGCTCCAGACTTTCGCCAAAGAACACGACCTCAAAATAATTTCCATAGAAGACCTCATTCATTTTCGCCAAGAAAGAGCGAAAAATCTTGCTCCAACGGCCACTTCCGCCCTACCTACTCAAATATCCGATTTTAACATTAGCGTATTCACCGCCGACGACGGCAAAGAGCACGTTGCCTTGGTCAAAGGAGATGTGTCTGGGCAAAAAGACGTGCTTATTCGCATACATTCCGAATGTTTAACGGGCGATGTTTTTAGCTCTTTGCGTTGTGATTGCGGTGAACAATTGGACGCTGCGATGCGACAAATAGACAGCGAAGGCGCTGGCATGATACTTTACCTTAGACAAGAAGGCCGTGGCATAGGATTGGCTAACAAAATCAAAGCCTATACCCTGCAAGAACAAGGTTATGACACCCTAGAGGCCAACCATCAGCTTGGTTTCCCCACAGATATGAGAGATTATGATATGGCGGTGACCATGCTCAAACACTTCGGCATAGAGTCTATTCGCCTGATAAGCAATAACCCGCTCAAGATCAAAGCTCTCAGTGATAATAATATTACTATCAGCGATATCGTTCAGCTACAAACGCCGACAAATGAGCACAATGCTCACTACCTGCGTACCAAAAAAGAAAAGATGAATCACAGCCTAAAAATGTAGTCCCAACGGGATTATAGGCGAAA
>CAYRNA010000037.1:0-12886 GCA_964425555.1 uncultured Spirochaetales bacterium | reverse complement strand
CTCATAAAGCATGAGAAGTTATTTTTTTTGCTTTTATCCCGTGAAAAGAAATGCCCGTGTATAGATATGGCTAACAAAGTGATAGCTTAGTTTTGATCAGTAACAGTGTGATAAAGCGTAACTAGTGATAATATAAAACCAATCACAAACAAAATTAGTCCTAATAATCCTGAAATATTTCGCATATAAAAACCTAAAAAAACAATACCAAGGAAAATTTTTGTATAAGTCAACGAAACAAAGAAGTCACTCTCCACTTGAGGACCTGTCGAGCCTATATTTATTTGACCTATAAACGTATAGGCTATTGTTAAAAACAAATTTCTCACAAACTCTTTATTCAATGGATTTTCTGGTTCGAAACTAAATATAAAGTACATCACTAAAGGCAAATAAACGAGCAATAAATTCTTGCTAATATATTTTGTAAATATAACAATCTGCGTTTTTATTGTCTTTTTACCATGCCTCTGACTTTGGTATAAAGACTCGAGTTCCTCGGAAACATTATCTTCCTTGTATGAGTCTTCTAAGGTGGACTTCATTACAAAGTTCTTATGACATTTGATACTCTATTAGAAGCCGCATTATAGGAAACGCTAAAATAATTAGCAACATCCTTTACTTCGTATTTATTTTTTAATATTAAAGTACGAACCTCATTGAATGGCATCAAGAGTTCAGCAGCAAATGCATTTGCTTCCCTTTCGTAATCAGAGTTGTTGTGTTCTAGCGAATTAGGATCTCTATCAAATTCCAAAACACCAAGATTCTTATGTAAAAACCAATGCCCTAGTTCGTGAGCGATAGTAAAAAGTTTACGTTCAAGGACATCCGAACTCTGAATGTAGATCATTTTATTTTCTATATCTAGCCGCCCAGCAGAAGAAGCTTCTTTTTCATTAATTATCTTTAAGCCCTCCTTGTTTATTATTCTTAGTAAATTCACAGGTCTTTCATTAAGCTCAAAATTTTTGATAATTTCTTGAGCTCTTTTAACCGATTTTTTAAAATCTGCACTCATGTTTTCTCTCTCTTCATTGTTATAATAGTAAGCAAAATCCAAGTTCTTGCCAATATCATTTAAACGTTTCTTAATTACAAAAAACATCGACAACCTCTATATATAATTAATAGCGATACAATATGCTCACCTCTCTACAGGACTCATATCTAACTTAATAAACAAATAAAATAGAGTATCACTTGTGAGATAGCAATAATAAAACTTCTTTTTCGCACGAGAACATCAATTGTTCTTTTGTAAAAGAACTCCTATTTGTTGAGCGAGGGTGCGACCTTCTTGTATGGCGGTGACCACCAGCGAAGGGCCGAGGCAGGCATCTCCACACGCAAAAACACCTTTTTGCGAGGTCTCGCCTTGCGCATTGCGTTTGATATTTCCCTGCGTGTCTAACTCAAAGTTTTCTTGTGTCAGCCAGTCAAAATGTTCTACATGCAAGAAGCCTTTTGCCAGCAAAACCATGTCTACGTCCAAAATATATTCGCTGCCCTCTTTTTCTGTGGTGACGGGAGGTTGGGCGGGATGAGGTTTGCTTGTTTGCATTTCGACGAGCTTGATGCCACGGACCGTTTTACTCTCTGCGTCGCCAACAAATTCTTTCAGTTTCAGACCCCACAGTCGCTCACAACCTTCTTCGTGAGAAGCTTCTGTCTTGACTATTTTTGCCACATTGGGCCAGTGCGGATTGCTTTTGCCTTGCCATACGAGGGGCTTGGCACTCTGCGCGATCTGGTACACCTTCCTTGCGCCCTGTCTGTTTGCACTGCCCACGCAATCACTGCCCGTATCACCGCCGCCCAGCACCACAACGACTTTTCCCTTGGCGGAAATTGTCGACTGCACACTTTCTGAGGTAATGATCTCGTCGTCAGATTGTGCCTGCTTGACGCTGCGATTGAGTTCTGCCAAATAATCTAAACCGTGATGAACGTTGCCGAGATCACGACCGGGTAAATCCATGTCTCGTGGTTCTTGCGCTCCCATGCACAAAGCGACGGCATCATAGCGTTTCTGGAACCATTCGAGGGGCATGTCTTCGCCCAAAGAAATACCCGTTTCAAATACCACGCCTTCTTCTTGCATGAGTTCAATGCGTACATCGAGCCATCTTTTTTCTAACTTAAAGTCGGGAATGCCGTAACGCATCAAACCGCCAATTTCTTCGTCACGTTCATAGACGGTCACCTGAAATCCTGCTCGCTTCAGTTCTTGGGCGCACGCTAGACCTGCTGGGCCACTTCCTATGATAGCGACACGCTCCGTTCGCTCCACTTCGGGCTTGTAGGCCTTGACCCAATTTTCTTCAAACGCCTTGTCGATAATCGCTCGTTCTATGGATTTGATAGTCACGGGTTCTTCGTTAAAAGCAAGCGTACACGCCGACTCGCACGGAGCGGGACACACTCGAGATGTCACTTCGGGAAAGTTATTGGTGAGTTCGAGTCTATGATAAGCTTCTTTCCAATTGCCGACAGAAACAAGGTCATTCCATTCGGGGATGAGATTTTCTATGGGACAACCCATGGTGTTGCAAAAAGGCGTGCCACAATCTATGCACCTTTCGCCCTGTTGTTGCATTTCGTGATAAGGCAAGGGTTGCGCGAATTCGCCGAAATGTTTGATGCGTTTTTCTACCGCCACATTTTGTCCGTTTTTGCGTTGAATGTCGATATAACCTTTAGGATTAGCCATTATTGATAGACCTCTTCTGTTAATTGCACTTCATCTACGTGTATGTTTTTTTGCTGTTCTTTTCGCTCTAAATGTTTCTGGTATTCCACGGGTATGACTTTGACAAAAAACGCCAAAGTTTCTTGCCAGTCTTCCAAAATACGCTTGCCGACTTTGCTGTTGGTGTAGTGCGTATGTTTTGTGATCAGAGCGTGCAATTCGTCACTGTCTGGGCCTTGATTGACGGATTGAATTTCCACCAATTCAAAGTTACAGCGTGTGTCAAAAAGCTGATCTTCGTCGTAAACATAAGCGATGCCTCCGCTCATTCCCGAGGCAAAATTAACGCCCGTTCGTCCCAAAACAACCACTCTTCCGCCCGTCATATATTCACAGCAATGATCACCCACGCCTTCGACGACGCTCACCGCTCCACTGTTGCGTACGGCAAAACGTTCGCCTGCTATACCATTAATATAGGCTTGACCTGCCGTAGCTCCAAACAGTGCCACATTGCCTGCAACGATGTTGCGAAAGCCTGTAATGGATGAGTCGAGGTGAGGCTGGACGATGATTTTCCCGCCCGATAGGGATTTGCCGAGATAGTCGTTGACTTCGCCAAAAATGGAGAACGTGATTCCTTTCGCCAAAAAGGCTCCCACACTCTGCCCAGCGCTTCCCTGAAAGTTGACCGAAATGGTGTCTTCTGGCAAGCCTGCCCCACCGTATTTTTGGGTGACGTGATAACTGAGAGTCGCTCCAACGCTACGGTTTTTGTTGCAAATTGCCTGATCGAAAACAACGGCTTGCTGCTCTTCTAGGGCTGGCTGAGATTTCGCTATCAAAATCGTTTCCAAATCAGATTCGGGAATGACTATGCTGATGGGTTCTTTTTCTGTGCGTGTGCAACGTCTTTGCTGCGATTCGGGGGGAGCAAGAATGCGACTAAAGTCGAGCAAGCCAAGCCTATGGGAAGGATTTGCGGCATCGCTGAAATGTCGTTCTTTGATTTTTTCCACTTGTCCTATCAATTCGTCAAAGGTTCTGAATCCCAAAGCGGCCATGTATTCTCGTGTTTCTTCTGCCAAGAAATACATGAAATTGATGACGTGTTCAGGCTTGCCGATAAATTTTTCTCGCAGGGCAGCGTTTTGTGTGGCAATGCCGACAGGGCAGGTGTCGGTGTGACATTTGCGTAGCATTAAACAGCCCATGGAAACAAGGGCTGTGGTGGCAAAACCAAATTCGTCGCCACCTAAAAGTCCAGCTATCACTATGTCTCTCCCCGTTTTTAACTGCCCGTCAACCTGTATGCGAATGTTTTGACGCAAACCGCCACGAATGAGAGTTTGCTGTGCTTCTGCCAATCCCAGTTCCCACGAACTGCCCGCATAATTAATAGAACTCAGAGGAGAGGCCCCCGTTCCGCCGTCTCCACCGCTGATAACGACGGCATCGGCTTTTGCTTTTGCCACGCCTGTCGCCACCGTGCCCACTCCCGCTTCCGACACCAATTTCACCGAAACTTGAGCGTGAGGATTAGCGCTTTTCAGGTCAAAAATAAGCTGTGCGAGATCTTCTATAGAATAAATATCGTGATGAGGAGGCGGTGAAATCAACATCAAACCCGGCGTAGAATTGCGCAAGTGAGCGACCATTTGGTTGACTTTATTGCCAGGAAGCTGACCGCCTTCACCCGGTTTGGCCCCTTGTGCGACCTTGATCTGCAACTCTTTCGCACTGGCGATGTAAACACCGTTCACTCCAAAACGCCCCGAGGCAATTTGCTTGACTTTGCTGTTTCTGTCCAGCGTTTTACCAGCCGACAAAATGCGTTCCAGCGACTCGCCCCCTTCGCCAGAATTGCTCGTGCCACCTATCTGATTCATGGCAATAGCCAGCGTTTCATGCGCCTCAGGACTGAGCGATCCCAGAGACATTGCCGCCGTCGAAAATCGCCGTACAATAGATTGCGCTGGCTCCACTTCGTCCAAAGCTATGCTATTTTCAGGCGTGACATCCAAGCGTAATAAGCTACGCAAACTCTTAAACCCTTTTTCATGATCTTGCACTTCGGCGCTATATTTTTTATACAAATCATAGTCGTTGCTACGCACGGCTTGTTGCAACAGCACCACTGCTTTCGCCGAAAAACTGTGCGGAGTGTGATGAGAAATACTGCTCAAATCGCCCCCTATTTTCAAGGTATTTTTGAGGGGAGTCATGGCGCTGTAGGCTTGCCTATGTTTAATCAAAGCGTCTTCTTCCAATTCGTTGAGGCCTATGCCACCAATACGGCTGATGCTTCCAGCAAAATGTTCATCGACCAAGCGTTGATTTAAACCGAGTATTTCAAAGTTCTGTGAACCTTTATAGCTTCGCAAAGTGGAAACGCCCATTTTTGAAATGATTTTGAGTATGCCTTTTTGCACCGCTTCAACATACTGATTCACGCACTGAGCGGACGACAATTTCGAATTCAAATAACCGTCCTCCAACCATTTGGGAATAGCCTCTATCACCAAGTAAGGATTGACGGCGCTGGCACCGTAGCCAATGAGCGTGGCAAAATGATGCACGTCTCTGACTTCGCCCGACTCAACCATCAGGGCCACAAGATGGCGTTTTTCCTTTTGCACCAATTTTTGATGCAAAGACGAAACCGCCAACAATATGGGCATGGGCGCATTGTCAGCGTCAAAACCTCTATCGCTGAGAATGAGTATGCTGCAGCCTTCGTCTATGCTTTTCAGGGCTTCTGCGTGTAAATGATGGAGGGATTTTTCCAGCTCTCCTTTTCCAGCCTTAAAGACAGTCGAAAGTTTTTTGGTTCGCAAGCGAGCGTGTCCATTCTCCAACAGCAAGGAAATGTCTCTGTTGGTCAACACGGGTTGTTTCAGTCTCAGTTGCTGGCAATGCTCGGGACTTTCGCTGAGCAAATTACGCTCCTGCCCCACAAAAGTCATCAGAGACATCACCAGATTTTCCCTATACGGATCTATGGGAGGGTTGGTCACTTGCGCGAACAACTGCTTGAAGTACCAGAACAGGGACCGAGGCTGTTGGCTCAAAACGGCGGGAGGCGTGTCGTTCCCCATGGAGCCTATGGGTTCTTGCCCGTTTTCTATCATGGGAACAATGATTTTGCGCACGTCTTCGTAACTGTAGTCAAAAACACGCAGAGCTTCGGCGATATTGGCGGGCGATTCGTTCAATTGCTGATGACTGCCAAGGCTATCGTACAAACCAAAGGCGTGTTCTTCTATCCATCTTCGATAAGGTTTGCCCCGAGAAATGACGGTTTTGATTTCTCGATTTTTGATCAAACGCTGATTTTTCCAGTCCAACACAATCATCTTTCCCCCAGAAAGACGACCCGTTTCCTTGATGTTCTGAGGCTCAACAGGCAACGCTCCCGCTTCTGATGACAGAATAAAATAGCCTGAATGAGTGAGCGTAAAGCGTCCTGGTCGCAATCCGTTACGATCCAAAGTCGCTCCTATCCTTTCGCCATCGGTGAAAATGAGAGCGGCAGGGCCATCCCACGGCTCCATGGTCGTTGCATTATAATCGTAAAATGCTCGCCGTGCTTCGGACATCAAAAAACTGGAACTATAGGCTTCGGGAACCATCATCGCCATGCTGTGTTCTAGGCTACGACCCGAACGGTGTAAAAGCTCAAAAACATTGTCAAAAGAAAGCGAATCGCTCCCCCCTTCTTGCAACACGGGAAGGCTCTCAACCATGCGTTCACCAAACAGCTCACTTTCTAGCGTAGATTCGCGCGCTTTCATGGCGTTGCGATTGCGTTTAATGGTGTTAATTTCGCCGTTATGGGCGATGTGGCGAAAGGGTTGCGCCAGAGGCCACGCCGGCATAGTATTGGTGCTGTAACGCTGATGCACAATGATAAAACCGCTGGCAAAATCTTCATCTTGCAGGTCTTGGTAAAACTGCTGAAATTGCAGGGACACAAACATTCCCTTATAAACAATGCTACGAGAAGACAGCGAACACACGTAAAAATCCTCTATAGACCAGCCCAAAGAGCAGGCCTCACGCTCCCATTGTTTGCGCAAAAAGTAGAGTTCTTGCTCCAAACTATCACCGCTGAGGCGTTTTCCCGTGCCGTCAAAACTCACAAATATTTGATACAGCTGCGGCATAACTTCACGGGCTTTGTCGCCCAAAACGGTGGGATCCACAGGCACTTTGCGCCATGCGTGCAAACACCCCCCTTTATCTGCCACGGCTTGTTCCATCATCTTTTTCGCTTGAAGACACAGGCCTTCATCTTGTGGCAAAAATGCTATGCCACAACCGTATTCGCCCAAAGGAGGCAGGGGTTCGGAGAGAGTTTCTGTCAGCATTTTGCGGAAAAAATCATCAGGTATTTGCAAAAGCATACCCGCACCGTCACCACTTTTTTTGTCACCACCTATAGCGCCTCTATGCTCCAAATTGTTGAGCATGGTGATTCCATCGACAATGATCTGATGCGTTTTTTTACCGTTGGTGTGCGCAATAAAACCAATACCGCAGGCATCGTGTTCATAGCTGGGATCGTATAAATTGTGAAGTGTTTCTAAACTCATTTCTGTTCTCTCTGTACTCATAATATAAGTTGTACTGCCTGTGAAATTATCATCGCATCGCTTCAGTTGACTCTAAATCTACCTTAAACACCGATTCGTATAAATATTAATTATAAATACATAAAAACACAAGATACCAACAAATAATACATTTATCTTAATAATAATACACACAGAAATGCATTTTTTACTCTTACGGATTGACAGCTCTACTTCTTTCTTATAGAATAAAGACTTTATGCTAAATTGAAACATTTAGACAACCCTATCACCTAGGAGATGAAAAATGAAAAACTTTGGAAGCTTGGTTTTTACAGAAGAAATCTTACAAAATCGCATCAGTCAAGGCGCATTTGAACAATGGCTCACAGTAAAAAATGAAAGGCAAAGTCTCCCTAGTGGATTGGCTGACATCATCGCTTGTGCCATGCGTGACTGGGCGATAGAACAGGGTGCCACACATTACAGCCACTGGTTTTTGCCCCTGACTGGCAGTTTCTCCGAAAAGCACGAAACCTTTCTCGATTGGCGAGATGATCAAAGCGCCATCATACAAGCATTCACCGCCAAAGAACTGATTCAAAGCCAACCCGACGCCTCTTCTTTTCCCAGTGGCGGACTGCGCACCACCTTTGAAGCACGGGGATACACTGCGTGGGATATTCGCTCGCCTGCCTTCCTTTCGGGAAAAAAAGGCCGCTACACGCTAACCATTCCTACCGTCCTCATTTCTTTTGCGGGCGAAGCCTTGGACAAAAAAACACCTTTGCTCCGTTCTTTAGAAGCCATCAATACGACGGGTGTTCGCCTCTTGAAACAGCTGGGTTTTGACGATGTGAAAAGCATCATCAGCAACTTGGGTCCCGAACAAGAATACTTTTTGATAGACGAAGAAGACTACAAAAAACGCCCCGACCTGCAAACCTGTGGACGCACTATTATAGGTGCAGAATCCTTTAAAGGGCAAGAGTTGGGCGATCATTATTGTGGCATACTCACAGAGCGTGTCAAAAACTTTATGTTCGAGCTCAACCAAGAATTGTGGGAGTTGGGTGTGCCCGCCAAAACCCAACACAACGAGGTTGCTCCACAGCAGTTTGAACTGGCCGTTTTATACGGAGAAGCGAGCAACGCAGTGACGTGGAATGCCCTTGTTATGGCTCGCATGCAAGAAATTGCTCGTCGCCATAAATTTGTTTGCTTGTTGCATGAAAAGCCCTTCAAAAATCTCAACGGCTCGGGAAAACACATCAACTGGTCTCTTGTCACAGATACCGATATACAGCTTTTCAAAGAATCTTCAGATCCAAGAAAACAGGAACTTTTTTGCCTCATGCTGAGTTGTGTCATGTACACTGTCAACAATTATTCCGATATGTTGCGAGCCTCCGTCGCCAGCTTTAACAATGACTTTAGACTAGGCGGACACGAAGCTCCTCCCGCTATTTTGTCGCTCTTTTTGGGCAAAGAACTTTGCAAAAAGCTAGAAGACTACGCTACAGCGGGCGCCAACCAAACAGAGCCCGCACAGCAACTCGATCTGGGAACAGACTTGGCCAACGTCGAGCTAGACAACTCTGATCGTAACCGTACTTCGCCCTTTGGGTTTTCTGGCAATAAATTTGAATTCCGCATGCCTGGTTCGGAGCAAAACCCTGCGTGGCCTACCACCATTTTGCACGCCGGTATGAGCGAGGCTTTCGCTTTGCTTTCTAAGCAGCTCGACAAAAATCCTGATTTGAGCATACAGCAACTCACCCTTTCGCTCTTTCAAGAAAACAAACGCATTCTCTTTAACGGAGACGGTTATACCAAAGAATGGTACGCCGAAGCCCAGCGCCGTCAATTGCCCAATTTTGCCAATGCGATAGACGCTTATCAGGCTTACAACGACCCCAAAAACAAGCTGTTATTGAGCGAGTTGAAAATCCTGACACCGCAAGAATTGGAGGCGCATTACAACATAGACATAGAAATCTACAACAAAGAAGCCTTGCTCAATGCACAAATGATGCTGAACATGGTCAATAGGGGCGTCATCCCCGAGCTGGCTCAGCAAATTCAGTTGTGGCAGTCGCTCAAAGGTTTTGACGAAGAAGCGACCGCACAGTCCGTTCAAATGCTCAAAAACATATTGGACAATAAAAGTAAAATTGACAACAGCCTGCAAAGCTTGGCGAAAATGGCAGAGCCACTGCAAAAAGCAAGGCATCTTTGCGATACCGTCTTGCCCTTGTGTGAGCAATTGCGTGAAGCCTGCGATCATGCCGAATCTATCAGCGACGTGAGATCTTGGCCTTATCCTTCGTACGATCAGATGCTTTTCGTCTCGCCTTAAAAGTCATTTACAACCAACAGGATGGCCCTCTTTCGAGGGTCATTTTTTGTATAAATGAAGGTTTATGCGAGAGGATTAGTCGCTTCCAATTTTTTCAGTTCTCTGAATTCAAACAGAAACCACACGCCCGTCAAAATGATGGCTAAACCATCTGACAGTGGCCACGTCCACAACAAACCCTGCATGCCTCTGTGCTTCGTCAAGAAAAAAAGTAGGGGCAAGAAAAAAAGATATTGCCTCGAAATATTGAGGAAAAAAGCGGCTCCAGCTTTGCCTATCACTTGAAAATAATTAGCGAGAACTAACTGTATGCCTATCAATGGCCACAGCATAGTGAAATGGCGTAACAATGTGATGCTAAGGGGTAAAAGCACTTCTTTTTCGTCCGCTTTCACAAACAGGGACAACAACGGTGAAGCCAAAAACTGACTGCAGAACCAAACAAAAACAAAATAGCAGGTCGCAAAAATGCAGGCATATTTCAGTGTTTTTTCAACACGTATATAATTTTTAGCACCATAATTATAACCAATAATGGGCGAAATCCCCTGCATCAACGACAGCGAAGGCAGGAAAAAGAAAATAGCCAAACTGGTCGTCATACCAAAAGCGGCAACGTATTCTCCGCCGCCCAATTTCGTTAAAGAAAAGTTGACTGAAAGCGCAACGAGCGTCATGCCAGATTGTCTTGCCAGAACAGGAAGCCCCAGCAGACTTGTTTCCTTGAGCAAAGATGACTCAAAACGGACATTCTTACGGTGCAGATATAGCACAGATCCTTTCCTTTTTTGCAACCACAGATAATATAAGCAAGTCAGAATAGGCCCTATAATAGTCGCCATCGCAGCGCCTGAAACTCCCATTCCTAAAACAAAAATAAAAATGGGATCAAGGATAATATTAGCAAGAGCACCGATAACCATTCCTACAGTCGCACCCTTTGCGTTGCCTTCTGCTCGTGTGGTTTGGTTGCCCAAAACACTCAAAAAGAGAAACGGAAGCCCCATAAAAATAATGCGCAAATAAGACGTCGAATATCCTTGCTGAGCCACCGTTCCGCCCAAGATACTCACAATATAATCTATGAAAAAGAGCGTTGTGGGAACGAGTATAACAGACAAGGCACCTATCATCATCAGAGCATTGCCTATTGTTTTTTCCGCTCTATCGTGTTTTCTCGCTCCCAGCATGCGCGAAATAATAGAACTGCTTCCCACCGCTATACCAAAACCGATAGCGTTAAAGAACATTTGCAAGGGAAACGAGATGCTCAAGCCCGCAAGCACATCGCCACCCAATCGGGCAACATACAGCCTGTCGACCAAATTGTAAAGACTGTTGATGAGCATGGCAACAAGAGCGGGCCCCGTCATTTGCCAAATCAGTCCTTTAATCGGTTCATAAGCTAATTTTTTCTCTCGGGGAGAAAGCTCGTGTTCTGAAGCATCAGGTGTAGACATATAAATTCCTTTGTTTTTGTCAAATCTTGAAGGTTAACCCATGAGGTAAATATAAGTTGAATATTTAATTAGTATAAGAAAAAACAATTTTGTAGGGGTCGAAAACTCACAATTAAATCTTTTTCATGGTTTTATAATTATCTTGAAATAAAAAAACAATTAATGAAATTCCTCCTATCTCTTCTTTGCCTAAAACACATACTTTTTTTTTATCCGTGATAATAAATTTGATTTTCAAAGAAACTCCATTACTTTGAAGTGTATGTTAAAACAGTCTATATCCATCCTTGTGATGATGACCGCTTTTACTACATCATTGCTTTACGCTCAGCCAGAACAAAAGCAAGAATTATCAGATAAAATAACCGAAGAACAGCCCAGTAGCACCGCCGCCTTCCCTTACACGAAAGCGACAATTTCGACAATTTTTTGGGATCTTTTTACTTATGGCATGGCTGTAAGTTTTGATCAGCCATGGGCGAAAGAAGTTACCAAAGATTCCATACGGACGAACTTTCACTCGTCTTTTGAATACGACAGCGATGTTTATATCACCAATTATTTGGGCCATCCCTATCAGGGCAGTTTGAGTCACGGCGGTGCCAGAAGTCTCGGGCTGTCTTTCTACGAATCTATCGCTTTTGATATGCTGGGTTCTTATATTTGGGAAATTGTACTGGAAACCAACCCACCGTCTTCCAATGACTTCATTACAACATCTTTTATGGGTGCGGTCTTGGGCGAAACCTTGTTTCAAATTTCACAAGGCATCATTAGCAATAAAAGTTTGCCACGGTGGCTTGCAGAAAGCTTGGGGTTCGTCGTCAGTCCCGCTAACGGCATGGTGCGCCTCGTCTCTGGTGAAAGCTTTTCCGCTATGCCCTCGCCCAACAGCAGAAAAAAAAACTCCTCTGAATTTGCCTTGGGAGCCTCGTTATACAGTGATTCGCAGACGCAAATAACCAGTTATTATAATGGCATTTATGGCAATGCTCTCGACGGCATCAACTTACAGCCCTTTGAGTATTTTACTTTCTTTATGAAATTTGGCGTCGACCCTTCTCTATTTACGGGAACATTCCCCGGTCAAAAAAACAATTTTAACAGCGACCTCTACCTTCCTGATCAAGGCATTTTTCTCGACATTCTCGCTCGAGGATTGTTGTTGCAAGTCGAGCTTGAAAGCAGGGACGGCTACACTTATGGCGGAGGCATAGGCATGAACTACCAGTTTGAGCACAGCAGTTTGACGACAAGCTATAGCGACCTCAGTTTGAGCCTCGATTACTTATACGAAAAAACCGTCGGACAGCACCATTATTTGGATGGAGTCATTGCCTTTGGCTACGTGCCCTTTGCATCCACGGGGAAATTAGACGACGAAATTGTCGTTGATATTGATCCCGCATCGCCCCCCTTTAGTTATGGATACGGCTACCGCAATGACATAGAATTACGCTTTTCTAATGAAGATAGATCCTTGTTCACCATGGCGTACAGACCCATCTTTTTCTTGCCGTTTAGAGATAGTATTCACGCAGAGATAGTGGGCGACTTCCAGCAATGGTTGCAGTTTCTGGAATTTGAACTCACTTTGCCTCTCACACCCACAGCAGGCATTGCATTGCGTAGCGAAGGATTATTTCGAGACACCCTTTACTTTGATAGAAACATTCACCAACAAGAAAATGAATGGACGTATTCACTATTGTTTAAACTCAATAATTAACAGCTTGCAAGGAAAACCCTCCGCCTTATATTTCACGCGAAAGAATAACTACTCTCTATAAAGAGTGGC